>JBBDWW010000388.1:0-14302 GCA_040902645.1 Dongiaceae bacterium
CCAGCAGCTCGCCATGCGCGCGGGCACGATCCAGCCGTTATAGCTGTCGTCCTGATGGAAGCCGAGCGGTCGCGCGCCCGGCGGTTTCCAGATGATGTTGTCCTGCGAGATACGCGCACCGGGCCAGTCTTCAAGCTGGGCGACCATGCGGCCGATCTCGGCGCTCAGCACCAGGCTCGCGACCGTGTAGTCCGAGCGCCAGCCATTGCAGATCTGGCGCGTCAAATCTTCGCTGTCGCGACCGAACTTCCAGTTCCATTCGTCCGGCAGCACGCCCGCCTCGAACTCGCCGCGGAACAGTTTTTCGAAGCGCGCGGCGACGCGGGACGCGAATTCCGGCTCGATCAAATGCTCGACGATGAGGAACCCGTCTGCGCGATAGCGGGCCACCTGTTCCGGCGTCAGATCGACCATCTGTGTCTCCCGAGGGCAGTTCCGGCCCCGATCATGCACCGGGCGCGCGCCGGATTCCATGCCGAGACTGTCGCACCCACCTCCCCTCCCCCCGCCCCCTTGGGAAGGTGGTTTATCAGCGCCCGCCGCTGACGTCGTAGCTGAAGCCGGTCACGTAGGTCGCCTCGTCCGAACAGAGCCAGAGGGCAAGGCCGGCGATCTCCTCGGCCGTCCCCATCCGGCCCATCGGCGCCCCCGTCTTGGCGTATTCGCGGGCCTCTTCGCGCTGTCGGGCATCGCCGAACATTTCGGTGTCGGTCAGACCGGGCCGGATACAGCTCACGCGGATGCCCTGCTGCGCGGTCTCGAGCGCGAGCGCGCGGGTGAACGTGTCGACCGCCGCCTTCGACGCCGCATAGGCGCCGCCCTTCTTCATGCCGCCGGTGCGGCCGGCGACCGAGCCGATATTCACGATCGCACCGCCCTTGCCGCCCTGCGCGGTCGACATGCGGCGCACGGCTTCGCGCGCGCAGAGCATCGGGCCGTACACGTTCACGCGGAAGATCTGCTCGATATCCGCGAGCCGCACATCGGCCAGAAAATTCTCGATATCGATGCCGGCATTGTTGATCAGCGCGCCGACCGGGCCGAGCTCGCGATCGACGGTTTCGAAGAGTTTCAGGATGTCGGATTCCTGCGCGACGTCGGCCTGCACCGCGATCGCCTTGCGACCGCTTTTGCGGATCGCGTCGACCACCTGATCGGCGCGCGCCTTTTCCTTGCGGTAGTTGACCGCGACGTCCCAGCTCTTGCGCCCGGCACCTTCCGCGATCGCAGCCCCGATGCCGCGCCCGCCGCCGGTTACGATCATCACGCCCATACTCGTCTCCTTACGAATCATTCGTTCGTTATGTCCGGTCCGGATCGACCCGCTCAATCCGACGACGGCCCCTTCAGCTCGACCATGTTGCCTTCGGGATCGTTGATATAGATCGATGGGCCGGTACCCTCGGCACCGGAGCGCTGCACGACCTCGCCCGGTGCGACGCCATGCGTGCGCAGATGGCGCAGGATTGCGTCCTCATCGAACGGCTCCACGCGGACGCAGAAATGGTCCATGTTGCGCGCTTCGGTGCCGGGTGCGGCACCGCCGAGCCGCCCGAGTTCGCCCGCGACGTCGACCAGATCGATCAAAGCCCGGCCGGCGCGAAGCTGGATCATATCGAGATCGGCCAGAACGCATTCGATGCCGCAGCCGAGCACGTCGCAGTAGAAGCGCTGCATCACGGCCATGTCGCGGACGCGCAGCACGACATGGTCGATGTCGAAGATTTTGATGGGGGAAGGGTCGGTCATGGTCGATTGCTCCCGGAGCCGGCGGGCGTGGGTTTCGAGGGTTCGCCCGATCGGATTATGAAGAAACAGTGCACGGCATTCCATGGGGGGCGGCCCGCAGCCAACCCGGATTGACTGGCACCCGGGCTTCCCTAGAGTGACCGGCAACAAACCGGGGGACGATGCCATGGCCGATCTCGATCTCTGCTACACGCCGGCGACCGTGCTGGCCGAACGGATCCGGAAGAAGCAGCTCTCCCCGGTCGAGCTCATGAAAAACACGCTGGCGCGGATCGACGCGGTCAATCCGAAGCTCAACTGCTTTGCGTTCGTCTTCGCCGACGAGGCGCTCGCCAAGGCAAAGCAGGCCGAACAGGCGGTCATGCAGGGCGGCAAGCTCGGGTCGCTGCACGGCGTGCCGCTGGCGATCAAGGATCTGACGCCGACCAAGGGCAAGCGCACCACGCTCGGCTCCTATGCCTTCGAGCATAACGTGCCGGATCGCGACGCTGTCATCGTCACGCGCCTGACGGATGAGGCCGGCGGCATCATGGTCGGCAAGACGACGACGCCGGAATTCGCCTATTCGAGTTATACCGAAAGCCCGCTCTGGGGCATCACGCGCAATCCGTGGAATCCGGAACGCACACCCGGCGGCAGTTCCGGCGGTTCGGGCGCCGCGGTTTCGACCGGCTGCGTTCCCATCGCCGAAGGCACCGACATGGGCGGGTCGGTTCGCATTCCCGCCGCCTGGTGCGGCATCGTCGGGCTGAAGCCGAGCCTCGGGCGGATCCCGATGGATATCCTGCCTTCGGTCTTCGACAATATCTCGCATTTCGGACCGCTCGCGCGGACGATCGACGATGCGCGTCTTTTCCTCGATGCGGCACAGGGGCCGCACGATATCGACATCAACTCGATCGGCACGCGTATCGATCTGCCGTCGCCGACGCCGGGCGATGTGAAGGGCATGCGCTTCGCGATGGACGTCGACGTGAAATGCTATGTCGTCGCGCCCGATGTCGAACGCGAGGTGCGCGCGGCCGCGAAGGCGCTCGAAGCGGCCGGCGCGATCGTCGAGGAGGTCGAGCTCGACTGGCCGCGCCGCTACAACGACATGTGGATCGAGTTGTGGGCCGTGTTCATGGCCGGATATTTCGGCGACAAACTCGATCAGTATCGCGACAAAATGGATCCGAATGTGGTGTCGCTGATCGAGCGCGGCAACGCGATGTCGGCGACCGATTACAAACGCATCGAGATCGAGCGCACCGAGCAATGGAACCGTTTCCGCCCGATCATTGAAAAATACGATGCATTTCTCTGCCCGACCATGTCGGTGCCGGCCCCGCCGGTCGGCGGCGACGACAATGATTTCTATCGGGACCACAAGGACGGGCTCTATTACGGCACCGATTTTACGGCTTTGTTCAACAATCTCGCCCCATGCCCGGCTATTTCCGTCCCGGCCGGCTGGAGCGATGATGGGCTGCCGGTCGGGCTGCAGATCGTCGCGCGGCGCTTTCGCGACGACACCGCGTTGCGCATCGGCCGCGCGCTCGAGATGCAAAAGCCCTGGGCGGACAAGCGGCCGCCGATCTGACGATGCGCGGCCGGGTTGCCGGGTTGAGGGGTCGGGCGCTAGGCTCGCGTAAGCGTTCAACAAAGCAGAGGCCATCCGGTGACGAGTTACGATTCGAAGCACGTAGCCCATATCCATCACGAGCTGCACGATCACCTGCCGCCGGAATCTGCGCTGCGGGTGAAGGCGCTCGAAAGCCTGCTCGTCGAGAAAGGCATGCTGAACCGCGCAGCGGTCGATGCCTGGATCGCGCTCTATACCGAAGAGATCGGCCCCAAGCGCGGCGCGCAGGTGGTGGCACGCGCCTGGACCGATCCCGAATTCAAGACGCGCCTCCTCGCCGATGCGACCGCGGCGATCGACGAGTTCGGCTTCGCCGGCAATGCGACGGCCCATCTGCGTGCGGTCGAGAACGCACCCGGCGTCCACAATCTCGTCGTCTGTACACTCTGCTCCTGTTACCCGTTCTCGATCCTCGGCATCGCGCCGACCTGGTACAAGGCGAATGAATATCGCGCCCGCGCGGTGCGCGAGCCGCGCGCCGTGCTGGCCGAATTCGGCGTCGCGATCGGCGACGAGATCGAGGTCCGCGTCTGGGACAGCACGGCCGAGCTGCGCTACTTGGTCGTCCCCGAACGGCCCGCCGGCACCGAGGGCTGGGACGAAGCGCGGCTTGCCGCACTCGTGACGCGCAATGCGATGATCGGCACCGACCGCGATCTTTCACCGGCACGAAAGAGATCGCGCTGATGGGCGGGCTCTGACATGGACGCATTCTGATGGGCAGATATTAATGGACGGCCCGCACGATCTCGGCGGACGGCAATTCTTCGGTACGGTGATCGCCGATGAGCCGGAAGAGCCGTTTCACAGCGACTGGGAAGCGCGCATGTGGGCGATCTCGCGCAGCATCCGCCAGCCGCCCGACTGGAATCTCGACTGGTGGCGCCATGTGCGCGAGCTGATCGAACCGGTCGACTATCTGACGCGGCCTTATTTCGATCAATGGATGCAGATCTATGCGGCACTCATGGTCAATTCCGGTATCGCCACGGTCGACGAGATCGCAACCGGCAAGGCGGTGACACCGGGGCCGGACCTGCCGACGCCGCTGGGACCCGAAAAGGTGCGCGCGGCGGCCAGCCACAAGGTGCGCTACGACCGCGAGATCGCAACCGGGCCGGCGTTCGCGCTCGGCGATCGCGTGCGCACGAACGCCGACCGCGTGCCCGGCCATACGCGCCTGCCCGCCTATGTGCGCGGCCGGACCGGGCGCATCGAGCGGCTGTGCGGCGCGCATGTGTTGCCCGATGCAAAATCGCGCGGCGAGGAACGCGCCGAGCCGCTTTATACCGTGCGCTTCGAGGCGGCCGATCTTTGGCCCGAGCTGCGCGATCCCGCCGCGAAGGAACGGCGCGCCTGCGTCCATCTCGATTTGTGGGAGAGCTATCTTGAGAGGGCCTGACGCGACGCTCGCCGCGCGCGACGAAATGCCGGCGCCGCTCGCGGCGCGGGATGGGGCACCCGGTTTCGACGAACCCTGGCAGGCGGAATTGCTCGGGATCGCGCATACGCTCGCGGCCGCAGGATTGTTCACGCAAGGCGAATGGTCGGAGGCGCTGGGTGCAGCACTGCGCCGTGCGGTCGATGCCGGCAGGCCTGACGACCAGGCGACTTATTACGCGGCGGCGCTCGAAGCGCTGGAGGGCCTGACGACTGCGCGCGGCGCGGTCACCGCTGCGATGCTCGATGCGCGGCAGGCGCAATGGCACCGCGCCTATGAGGCGACGCCGCATGGCGATCCGGTACGGCTCGAGACGGGGAACGAGCGGTAACGCCGACGATGGCGTTTGTTGACCCCCTCACCCTGCCCTCTCCCTTTTTCAGGGGGCGAGGGTAAAAACTGTAGGACGGCAATAACGAAAACCCCTCCCTCCGGGAGAGGGCGGACGCGCGAGCGCAAGCAAACGCGGACGGGTGAGGGGTCATTCGCGGATGCCGGGATCAGGCCGGGCGTTACAAATTTGTCGAAAGATGCGAATGTTGCATTTCGACAAAGCCGACAGCATTCGACCAATCTACCAAACCTTCGGAGACCCACTTATGCCCCGCAGCGGCGGACAGATCCTGATCGATCAGCTTCTCATCAACGGGGTCGAGCGCGCGTTCTGCGTTCCCGGTGAAAGCTATCTCGCCGCCCTCGATGCGCTCTACGAAGTGCGCAACCGGATCGAGCTGATCGTCTGCCGGCAGGAAGGCGGCGCCGCCTATATGGCCGAGGCCGACGGCAAGATGACCGGCCGGCCGGGCATCTGCTTTGCGACGCGCGGTCCCGGTGCGACCAACGCCTCGGTTGGCGTGCATGTCGCGTTTCAGGATTCGACGCCGATGATCCTCTTCGTCGGCGACGTGGCGCGCGGGCAGCGCGACCGCGAAGCCTTCCAGGAAGTCAATTTCCGGCAGATGTTTGCGCCGCTCGCGAAATGGGTGGTGCGCATCGACGAGGCCGCGCGCATTCCCGAGCTGGTGAGCCAGGCGTTCCATCGCGCGATGAGCGGACGGCCCGGACCCGTTGTTGTCGTTCTGCCGGAGGACATGCTGACCGAGACGGTCGACACGGCGGATGCCGGTGCTGCAACCGCCGTTCAGGCCCATCCCGCGCCCGAGGCGATGCAGCAACTGCGCGCGATGATCGAGAAGTCCGAGCGGCCGTTCATGATCGTGGGTGGCGGCACCTGGACCGAGCAGGCGACGAAGGACATCACCGAATTCGCCGAGGCGATGAACCTGCCGACCGGCGCCTCGTTCCGCTGCCAGAGCTATTTCGACAACGACCACAAACTTTATGCCGGCGATGTCGGGATCGGCGTCAATCCGAAACTGGCCGAACGGATCCGCAATACCGATCTTCTGATCGCGGCGGGCGCGCGGCTCGGCGAGATGACGACCAGCGGCTATACGCTGGTGACGGTGCCGGTGCCGAAACAGACGCTCGTGCATATCCATCCGGGCGCCGAAGAACTCGGCCGCGTCTATCGGCCGACGCTGGCGATAAACGCGGGCATGGCCGAATTCTGTGCGGCCGCGCGCGCGCTGAAGCCGGTCGACGCGAAGGTCGTTTCGGGGGGGCGCCGTTCATGGACGGAGAGCGCGCGGGCCGAGTATCTGCAGTGGACCAAGGAAGTGCAATGCGCCGGTCCGATCCAGATGGCCGAGGTGGTGCGCACGATCCGCGAGGCGACGCCGCCTGACACGATGATCTGCAACGGTGCCGGCAATTTCTCGGCCTGGTTCCATGTGTTTCATCGCTACTGCTTCTATCGCGCGCAACTCGCGCCGACCAACGGCTCGATGGGCTATGGCGTGCCGGCGGCGGTGGCGGCCAAGCTTCGGTATCCCGAGCGCGTCGTGATCGCGGCGGCAGGCGACGGCGATTTCCTGATGAACGGCCAGGAATTCGCAACCGCCGTGCAGCATGGCGCGAACATCATCGTGCTCGTGATCAATAACGGCATGTACGGCACGATCCGCATGCATCAGGAACGCGACTATCCCGGCCGCGTCGTCGGCACCGATCTGCATAATCCGGATTTCGCCGCCTATGCGCGCGCCTTCGGCGGCCATGGCGAGACGGTGCGAACGACGGCCGAGTTCAGGCCGGCGCTCGAACGTGCGATGAAGGCCGGCAAGCCCGCGATCATCGAACTGCCGATCGATCCCGAGGCGCTGACGATCCGCCGGACGTTGAGCGAGATCAGGGGGGCAGGGTAGAGCGGGTCCCGCCACCCACTCGTCGTCATCGCCGGGCTAGACCCGGCGATCCACGGATCGGATAGACTCCGACTGTACGAATTAGACAGGTTGCATCGGTGCGGTGGATGCCCGGGTCAAGCCCGGGCATGACGAATTGAATTGTGGTGCCGCGCGCACATCACAATCGAAATCAACGATACGCCCGCTCACACCCGTTCGATGTGGGCGCGGATGGCGGCAGTTTCCGGGTCGATCCATCCCGAGCGGCGGGCATAGTCGATCATCCCGGTCGCCTGATCGTTCCATGACTTGTCGTCGGCACGGCCGGCGAGCTTTCTTAGGGCCGCCTCGTCGATCCAGGTCGTCTCGCCTTCGCCCGGCCGTCCGACCGGCTTGAGCGCGCGGGCGAGCGCATCGCCATCCATGCTCTTGGGCGCCGTGACCTTGAAGGCGCGGAAATTGTCGGGATCGTCCAGTCGCGGGCCGCGATCGAAATCCAGGCTGATGATCATTGGAACCCCTACTCCGCCGGCATCCTGAAGGGCTTGGGATCGACGAAGCGGCGCAACACGTTCTCGGTCATGCGGCTCACATTGTTGTCGTAGTTGTTGTGCGCGAGCGCGCTCGCCCAGGAGATCGAGCCGGTCGAGAAGACAGCACCCCCGCCCGGCGTTTCGAAGAACGTCACGTCGGCGCGCACGTTCGGATTGTCGCGGCCCGACATCGCCGGCGTCGCCGACATGATTTCCTCGGGCACCAGCATGACCGCATTCGAATGCATGAGCGAACTCGCGATCCGCAGCGTATGCCAGGGCGTGCCGAGTTTCGTATCGACCCAGTCGAGTTCGAGCCCCGCGGCACCGCCGCCGATCGAACCGAAATCGCCGAGCCGTTCCTTCGAATCGATGCCCTGCATGATGAAGCCCGCGCGAGGATCGACGGCGTCGGGCTGGAACTCGAAGTAAGACGACACGTCGAAGCCCTGGGCCACGAATCCGACGCCGACCAGCGATTGCGGCGGCCGGCCGTTGCGGCGCCAGAGCCCGCCATATTCGCCGGTGAAGCTCATATAATATTCGCCGCTATCGGCTTCCCAGTCGCGCACCCCGTCTTCGGAGCGGCGCAACTCGATCACGCCGGGCAATGTCTCGTGGAACCCGATGCGCCAGTAGAACCCGTTGGCACCGAGATAGGCGAAGCGCCCGCCATCGCGGATCCAGGCGCCGAGCGCATCGTGCATCGGCGTCGACCAGTATTCCGGATGCGAGCCGGTGATGACGGACTTGTAGCGCTGCAGCAGCGCGATGCCTTCGTTGTGCAGATCCTCGTCGGTCGCGACGTCGTACGCGATGTCCTTCGCCTCGAGCCAGTCGGTGATGTGCGTATCGGCATTGAACTGCCAGGGCGCGCCGCCGGCGCAGATCCAGCCGGTCACATGGCCGGGCCGCATGTTGAGGATCGGCCTCAAACGCGAGGAATAGCAGACGCCGCTGCCGTCGATATGCGTGTCGTAGAAGGAGAGCCCGTATTCGGGATGGGTCCAGAGGAAGAGATCCTCGGCGCCGTAGGAGATGACATGGCCCATGGCATGCTCGCCGCCGCCCGAAGGCAGCGTGCTCGTCTCGTTGGCATAGGCCATGTAGGAGCAGCTCGGCACCAGAAACAGCGTGTCGGCCGTCGCCTTGCCCTTGGGCGGGCGCACGAAGAACGGCACGCGCTCGATCTCGTCGCCCTGCTGCAGCCGCGCGCAATAGACGCCGCTCTTTAACGCGGCCGGAATCTCGAATTCGAAATCGACGTCCCAGCCGGCATCGTAGATATCGTCCTCGTGGAAATGGATCGCGCCATATTGCTCGGGCGTTGCGACCCAGCTCATCGAGCTGCCGTCCCAGTTATGACCCTTCATGCCGCGCGCCGGCAGATTGAGCAGCCAGCCATCGAGCCGCGCATCCGAACGATCGGAAATCCGGTCGGTCTTGATGTCGCGGCCAAAATCCCAGGCGCCGAGCACGACATCGCGCAGCGCGGCCGGCACGGCGGCACCCGAGAGCGCCTCGATCGCCGCATCGTCGAGCGCGGCCGACGCCAGTCGCGGCCGCTCGATCTTGCCGTTATAGCGCGCGATCGGTCGCATGCCCTTGGCGAGAAACGCGGCCATCGAGAGCGGCACGCCATTGTCGCCGTCGATGCGGCCGGCAGCGGCCAGCCTTGCGACCTCGATGGGTCCGCCGACAATCGGATCGAGCGGACGCTGGACCAGCCGTGCGATGCCGGTCTCGGCATCGAACGTTGCGGCGATGAAATACCATTGACGCGGATGGAGTGCGGTGCCGCTGCCGATGCGATCGACCTGGCCCTTCTCGTCGCCGAGCAGCAAGGTCGCCTCGCCCTCGTCGATCGCCAGCGCGAAGCCGCGGCGCTGGATATCGCACCATTTTCCGATGATCGCCTGGCGGTCGCGGTCGGGGGTCGTCGGCCAGATATAGGCCGAAAGCGTGAAGCTGCTGAGGCCCGACAGCCGCGCATCGTCGTCGACGATCGCGCAGGACCCCGCCTTGATCTCCTGCCGCCGGCCTTTGTATGTGCCGGCGATCGAACTATCGACGATTGTTTCCTTGAACGCCGCACCCTTCGGATTGAGATCGCCGCAGCGCAGCCGAACGATGTCGGCGCGATAATCGCCACCGCCCAGCGCATTGACCATGAATTTGACGCGCTCGCCCGGATGCGCGCTCAATTTGTCGGCATAGGCGACGAGACGACGCGTCACGGCAAATCCTCCTCGCGCAGCTCTTCGCCTGTGGCATGGCGCCAGCGCAACTTGAAGATCGCCCACTCCGCTTCTTCGGGGCTGGTATAGACCTTGTTGTGATAAATCCGCGGCGGCTCGTTGCGCACGCCGGTGAGCTGCGCCAGCACCCATTCCTGGTACGGCTTGCGGCGGATCAGGATGTATCGCTGGTCGAGCGGCAGCGAGCGCATGACGGACAGGACCGCCTGCAGCTCCGGCGAATGGATGCCGACCGGTTGGGCGCGAAATTCCGCGGCCAGGTCGAGACGTTTCGGATCGATCGTGAACATGGCGACTGCCCCCGCTCAGCCGTCGTGATATTACCGTTTCCCATAGTGGCGGCGGCGCGGCGGCGAAGCAAGGTTGCTTCATGCGCGATGCGAAAAATGCCGAGCGCAAACGTCGCACCCGATCCGGTATCGAGCTCGCGATGACGCGCGACGACGATCAGGGGATCGGGCAGGCCCGATATTTGGGCAGATCGGGATAGGTGCGCAGGATCGCTTCCATCAGATGCCGCCCCGCCGTGGTCGGCGGGAAGCGCGGCGGATCGTCCGGGCCGGCGCAGACCGGAAGGCAGCGGATCTCGGTCGCGTAATCGACATTGCCGAAGAAGGCCAGCGACAGACGCTCGCGGCCGCTGCGGTTGATGACGCGATGGCGCGTCGCGCTGAAGCGCCCGTTGGTCCAGCGCGCCATCAGATCGCCGATATTGACGACATAGGCACCCGGGATCGGCGGCACCGGGATCCATTCGCCGGCCGCGTTCTCGACTTCGAGCCCGCCGACCGCGTCCTGCCAGAGAATGGCGAAGGCCTCATAGTCGGAATGCGCGCCAATGCCGCTGCCGGTATCGCCCGGCGCGGTCGCCGCGTAGTAATTGATGTTCATGATGCTGGCCGGTTTGGTGACCAACGGCATGAAGTAATCCTCGTCGAGCCCGAGGCCGAGCGCGAACAGACGGAAGATGTCGCGCGCGAGCGTCTGCATCGCCCCGTAATAGGCGCCGACCGTCGGACCGAACGCAGCGGGCTTGCTCGGCCAGACATTCGGACCGAACACGATGTTGCCGGTGCGATAGTCGGGATCGTCCTCCGGCGTTTCCGGCCCGATCTTGAACGCCTCGCGCACGTCCTTGGGTTTGCTGGTGTCCGGTGTCACCTCAAACGGCCCGATATAGCCGCGATGGTTCGCCGTCACGTTGAGATGCAGCGCACGCTTTTCCGCGTCCGGCCGATGGAAGAATTCGCGCGACACCGCGAGCGTGCGGTCGATCAGATCCTGGTCGATGCCGTGATGGATCAGATAGAGAAAGCCGACCTGCTCGCAGGCGCGCGCGAGTTTCGTGCCGACCGCACGCCGCGCCGCCGCATCGCCCGTGAAATAGGGCGCGAGATCGATCAGCGGGACTTCGTCAAAATCGGTCAGCATGGGCGCAATCCTAGCGCGCCTGGCGCCTTAAAACGCGGCCGGGTTTCGCGCCGGTCGATTTGCCGTTCTGCCAGACGGGCTCGCCGGCGACGAACACCGTCTCGATGCCGGCGGCCGGCTGCATCGGCTTTTCGAAGGTGGCGCGATCCAGCACCGTCGCCGGATCGAACAGCACCAGATCGGCATGCGCGCCCGGTAGCAACCGGCCGCGACCCTTGAGGCCGAATCGTTCCGCCGGCAGGCCGGTCATGCGGCGGATCGCTTCCTGCATGGTGAAGAGTCCAACCTCGCGCGCGTAATGACCCAGCACGCGCGGAAACGAACCCCAGAGCCGGGGATGCGGATGCGCATCGTGCGGCAGCCCGTCCGAGCCGATCATCGCTTCGCGGAACGAGAGGATGCGGCGCACGTCGTCTTCATCCATCGAGAAATAGACGGCACCGGCCGGCTGCAGCCGCTGCGCCGCTTCGTGCCGATCCATGTTCCAGTCGCGCGCAATGTCGTTGAGGTAGCGGCCGGCCTGCGTCGGCTCCGCCTTCGACCAGGTGACGAGAATACGATCGGCACCCTCGATAAAATTCGGATCGAGCACGGTCGAGGACGCGGCATAGGGATAGACGTCGACGCCGAGTTTCTGGCGCGCCATCGCGGCCGCGAGTTTCGGCAGCGTCTCTTTCGTGCGGCCGAAATGCGCGGCGCCGGCCACCTTGAAATGCGAGATGACGACCGGCACGTTCGCGGCGCGTCCGATCGCGAAGGCCTCGTCCATCGCCGCATCGATTTCGGCGCTCTCGTTGCGCATGTGGGTCGTATGGATCGCATTGGCCGGTGCCAGTAGTTCGGCCAGGGCGGAGACTTCCGACGTCGGCGCCGATATCGCCGGCCGGTAGGCAAGCCCGGTCGATAGGCCGATCGCACCGGCATCGAGCGCTTCGCCGAGACGCGTGCGCATCGCTGCGATCTCGCCTTCATCGGCGGCACGCTCGTAGCGATCCATCGCGCCCGCCCGCAGGGTCGAATGACCGACCAGACAGGCCGCATTGAGCGCGATGCCGTCGCGGTCGAGGGTATCCAGATACTCGGCGAAGGTCGCAAACCGGTAGTCCGCCTGGGCGCCGATCAAATCGAGCGGCGGTGGCGGCGCCCGGTCGGCGATCCAGGGCGCAAGGCTGACGCCGCAATTCCCGACCACGACCGTGGTGACGCCCTGGCTGGCCTTCATCGCCATGTCGCCGATCATCAGGGCACGATCGTCATGGGTATGCACGTCGATGAAACCGGGTGCGAGCGCATGGCCGGCGGCATCGATCTCGTCGTCGGCGTCCATGCGACCGAGTGCGCCCAGCGCCACGATCCGCGCATCGGCAATCGCCAGGTCGCCGCGCATCGGTGCAGCGCCGCTGCCGTCGAACAGCAGCGCGTTGCGGACAATCAGATCGCAATCGGCCATGGCTTACCGCCGGCACGCGACGATTCGGGGCGAGGCATCGGTCATGCCCGGCATGCTCTCTCGCCGCGGCCCGATGCGCAAGCGATCCCGCGGGATTACAGGGCGGGCGCTTGCCGGGCCGGGGAAATTGTGGCACGCCAAACGCCGCAGTCCGGGGTCCCCCGCGATTGCCGCAAAAGAGGGAGATGCGAGCGATGGGTATTCTGATCTGGCTGCTGCTGGGGCTGATCGCCGGCATTCTGGCCAAGTTCGTCATGCCGGGCCGCGATGCCGGCGGCATCATTGTGACCATTGCGATCGGCGTAGTCGGCGCGGTGATCGGCGGCTATCTCGGGACGCGCTTTGGTATCGGCAGCGTCACCGGGATCAATTTCGAATCGATCCTCGTCGCCACCGGCGGCGCGATCCTGCTGCGTCTGATCCGTCGCCACTAACGCGCAACGCTAATCCTTGCCGCGACCGATCCGGCCCAGCGTTGGCCCTTGCTGTGCCGGATCGTCGTCCGGCATGGATGAAGCTGCGAACGATCCGACCCGCCCGTTACCGATCCAACGGGTTCAGGCGGCTTCGCTTGCCCGCCGCACCGGTTCGCCGGTGCGCTGGCGGGTCTGCCAGTCGGGTGCGGTCCAGACCGGTGCATCCGAGGCGGCCAGCGGCGCAGCACCCCTGATCATATCGGCCGCCTTCTCCGCGAGCATGATCGTCGGCGCATTGAGATTGCCGGTCGTCACCTGCGGCATGATCGAGGAATCGACGACGCGCAGCCCCTCGATTCCATGCACACGGCATTGCGGATCGATCACGGCCATGCGGTCGACGCCCATCTTGCAAGTACCGGATGGGTGGTACGCCGTTTCGACCGCACCGCGGATGAATTCGTCGATCTGGGCATCGCTCTGTGCGGCGGCACCGGGTGCGAGCTCCCGGCCGCGATAGGGATCGAAGGCGGGCTGCGCGAAAATCTCGCGCGTCAGGCGCACCGCCGCGCGAAATTCGGTCCAGTCGTCCGGCTCCGACATGTAGTTGAAGAAGACGCGCATCTTGTCGCGCGGATTGGCCGAGCGCAGCCGGACCCAGCCACGACTCTTCGAGCGCATCGGCCCGACATGGACCTGATATCCGTGACCGCCGGCGACCGCGTTGCCGTCATAGGAAATCGCAGCCGGCAGGAAATGAAACTGGATATCCGCCCAGCGCACGCCCGGGCGCGAACGGATGAAAGCGCCCGCCTCGAAATGGTTGGTCGCGCCCAGCCCGTCCTTGAACAAGGTCCAGCGCGCACCGATCAACGCCTTCGACATCGGATTGAGTGCGCTGTAGAGCGTGATCGGCTGCGTGCAGGCCTGCTGGAAATAGAGCTCGAGATGGTCCATCAGGTTTTCGCCCACGCCAGGCAGATCGTTCACGACGTCGATGCCGTGCTGCTTGAGCTGGGCGCCCGGGCCGATGCCCGAGAGCATCAAGAGCTGCGGCGAATTGATTGGCCCGCCGGCGAGGATCACCTCGCGGCTGGCCTTCGCCTGGATCGTGCGATCGCCGTGCCGGTACGAAACGCCGCCGGCGCGAT
>JBBDWW010000389.1:0-2058 GCA_040902645.1 Dongiaceae bacterium
TGCCGGCGCAGTAATAACCGGGATGGCCGTCGATCTCGACTTCGATCGGCACCATGAGCCCGGCCGCAATCGCGTGTGCGCCTTTCGGATTGAGCACCTTCCAGACCCGCTCGTTGGTATCGGGCGGCAGACGGTGCAGACGTTCGTTCAGCTCGCGAACGTTGCTCTGCGCGAGATCGACCGTGTTCATGCTGCTTCCTTGACTTCCCAGGTGTAGACGACGGCCGGGGCCGGTTCCCAGACCTTCGCATTGTCGGCGCCGGGCAGAGCGGCGATCGAGCGATACTCCGACGCCATCGCGACCCAGTCGTCGGTTTCCGCGAGAACCGCCGGCTTGCAGGCGAACTCGTCGCGCAGCACCGCGAACCCGCCGCGCGTGCTCATGGTGAAGGTATAGAAGCCGTCGAGATCCTTGAGGCCGGCGCGCAGCGCGTCTTCGAGGCTCGCCCCTTCGGACAGACGCTGCGCGAAATAACGGGCCGCGACCTCGCTGTCATTGTCGGTCTCGAATTCGTGGCCGCGCTTGCGCAGCCACTTGCGCAGATTGTTGTGGTTGCTCAGCGAGCCGTTATGCACGAGGCACATGTCGAGATCCGCCGTGAACGGATGCGAATGCTCGGTCGTCACCGCGCTCTCGGTCGCCATGCGGGTATGGCCGATCGCATGCGTGCCTTCCATATGCGCGAGGTCGTAACGCTTCGCGACATCGGCCGGCAGGCCCATATCCTTGTAAACCTCCATGACCCGGCCATAGCCCATGATGCGGATCTCGGGATGGTTCGCCTTCAGCCAGTCGCGCGCCTTTTCGGCCGGTGTCTCGATCGTAACCACCGCGTGATTGCCTTTGATCTCGACATCGACTTCGGCCTTCAGCGCCTCGGCGAGATCGCCGCCGATCCCGCGCCAGTGGAAACCAGGCTGCGGATGGAACAGCGTGAGCTTGCCGCGCCCCTCGGCGACCGGCCGGTGATAGACGGCGATGCCTGCGCTATCGGGCCCGCGCTCGGTCATGCCGATCAGCATGGTCTCGAGATGCTGGCCCAGTTGGGGCCGCATGGCTGGATTTTTCAGGAACAATCCGACGATGCCACACATGGCGTTTCCTCCAGTTTTCGTCCGCCCGCCGCACAAGGCGGGGCTTTCTGCAAACCTAATCGGCCCGATCCTCTAAATCAACAGGGATTAACAAATATTCCTGTGAGGAAACACGCCCGAAGACCTGTTTTCCCGGATTCCGGCCTATTCCCCGCTTGTCTTGTCGTCGACATCCCGGGCATAGGCGATGACCGAAATGAACCGGATCGGCAGCTTGCGCAGCTCGTCCGGCCCGTGCGGCACGTCGGCATCGAAGAACAGCGAATCGCCGGGCTTCAGCACATAGGTCTTGTTGCCGTGCCGGTACCCGACCTCGCCCTCCAGCATGTACAGGAACTCGACCCCGTCATGCTGGAACAGCGGGAACACGTCGGAGCGCTCGGTCAGCTCGATCAGATAGGGCTCGACCGCGACGTTCTTGCGCATCGAATGGCCGAGCAGATGATACTGGTGCCCGGCGCGCGTGCCGCGGCGCTCGATCTTGAGCCCCTGCCCGGCCTTCACATAAGTCGCGTCATGCTCCTGCTCGAAGCGGCGGAAGAACGCGGTCACCGGCACATGCAGCGCAACCGACAGCGCCTGCAGGGTCGCCAGCGACGGCGAGGTCTGGCCGTTCTCGATCTTGGACAGCATGCCGGCCGAGAGATCGGCCTGCTTCGCGAGTTCGGCGACGGTCATGTCGAGCTTGCGGCGAAAGCCCCGCACCTCGCGGCCGATCGCCATTTCCAGTCCCTTGGCATCGGCCGGGCTGTGCGGATCCTGAAACTCCTCGGACCGGTCCGGTACCCGCGCGCGGGCGGGCGTACGCTTCGCCGCTGTTGCCCGGGCGCGTGCCATCGGCGCGCTCAGCCTTTACCGGCGAGACGGCGCAGCGCCGAAAGCCCGACCGGCGCGCCGTCGAATTCGGACATCGCATCGATCAGGCAGGCCCAGAGATATTCCGACGAGGCCATGTCGGCCAGC
>JBBDWW010000390.1:0-14243 GCA_040902645.1 Dongiaceae bacterium
CTCGGGCGATTCCCGCAACAGCCAGAGCGCCACCTTGGACACCCCGTTCAGAATTTCGCACCAGCTGGCTAAAGATTCGCGATCGATCTTGTAATGCGCACAAAAACAGGCGAGCACGACTGCATCGTCGGACAGGCCCTCATCCGCGCGCACAACGCCCGATTCGGTCCGGGTTTCGTCGTCATAGGGGTAATAACAACCCGACAGCAGACAGAGATGCTCGGCATAAAGCGGCTGCATCTCGGGCGGCGTCACGATCCGGTCGGTGAGCGCGTAGTCGATGAATTCGGCACCGGTCGTGCCGGCGGTGCCGAGCCAGGTCGCGATCAACGTTGCCGGCCGCAAAGCCAGGATCTCCGGCCGCGCCAGCGCCGTCAGGCCGTTGATGTCGATCAGAATGTCGATACCATCCTCGCTGATGCGCGCGGCCGCATCGCGATCGCCGAGCGACTGGAGATCGACCAGCCGGTCGAAACCCTGTTCGGCACGATGGCGCCAGTGGCTGCCATCGTCGGGGCCGATGCTGTAACCAATCACCTCGAACCGGTTTCGATCGTGCCGATCGAACATCGACGCAACAAGATGACCGACCGCATGATCGCGATAGTCGGATGACAGATAACCGAGCCGGATACGCTCAGCCAATGCGTCGTGGGCCGTCCGATGCGATTCGCCGCCTGGCTGCAGCCGCCGCGCTTCGTCGGCGATCGCCGTCGCATTGCGCCGGGCGACGATGCTGCGCGATTCCTGCGCCATCGGCAGCGACAAAGTGAAGAACGGCGTGAGGTAACAAACGTCGCCCTGCTCCGCCGCCGCGATCTCCGCTTCGATATCGGGCCATAAAGCATCGAGCCCGTCCCAGTCGCACATCGCCTGGGATGCCCGCGCCTTCTGTACGCGCACGCGACGGCGCTCCGGCATCAGCGGTTCGGCCGCTTCCAGAGCCGCGCGCGCTTCGCGATAGCGCCGCTGGTGGAAATAGCTGAGCGCCAGGTTGTAGCGATGCTCGCCGGCGCGCGGTTCAAGCGAGACCGCGGTTTCAAGGCATCGGATCGCATCGTCCCAGGAACCCTGCGCGCGCAGCGCGAGACCGAGACTTGCGTGAGCGGTCGCCAGTTTCGGATCGAGCCGCAGCGCCGTCTGCCAGGCCGCGATCGCTTCGGCACGTCGGCCGAGTTGATAGAGCGCGTTGCCGTAATTCGCTTGCAGCCCGGCATGATCCTGTCGGCGTTCGATCGCCTGCCGGAAGATCGCCAGCGCGTCATCGAGGCGCTGATGCGTTGCATAGAGCGCACCGAGCGCCACATAGGCCGCGATTAGATCCGGCTCGCATTTGATCGCGGTGCGCAGATGGCGCTCCGCCGTGGCGGTATCGTCCTGCCGTGCCGCCGCACTGCCGAGGGCGAAATGCGCGGGCCCGTGGCGCGGTGCCAGAGCGATCGCGCGCTTCATCGACTGGCTGCCATCGGTGAGTTGCCCGAGCTCGAGGAGACACAGGCCGAGCAGATAATGCCGCGCCGGATCGCTCGGCTTCTCGCGCACCGCCGCCCGATAGGCCTCGACCGCCTCGGCCCGGCGCCCGGCGCGATGCAACGACTTGGCCCGGGCCAATGCCGAGATTGCTCCCTCCGGATTGAACGCCAGCCTCGCCTCCTGCTTCTTTCGGAAAACCGGCGCGACGGTACGGAGCACCCTGCGCGCGGTCAACCGACGCGGCCGAGGGGTAGCGCCGCCAAGCCCTTCGCTTGTCTCGGCGGGGTTGCTGGTCTAAGCAGCGCCCCTGATGCGGCACGAGGACGGAGGATCATGAACCCTGCCATTCTGGTACCCGGCGGCGCCGGCTATATCGGCAGTGCGGCCTGTCACGCGCTTGCGGCGGCGGGTTTCCGTCCTGTGGTCGTCGACAATCTATCGACCGGCCATGAGTGGGCGGTGCGCTGGGGGCCGTTCGAACGGGTCGATATCACCGATCGCGATGCGCTTGTCGCCGTGATGCGCCGCCATGACGTGCGTGCGGTGATGCATTTCGCCGCGCACGCGCTTGTCGCCGAATCGATCCGGCATCCCGATCGCTACTTCCAGAATAATTTTGCCGGCTCGATGGTATTGCTCGAGGCGATGCGGATCTGCAACGTCGATACGTTCGTGTTCTCGTCGACGGGCGCGGTTTACGGCTATCCGAACGCGCCGTCGATCGTCGAGGAACATCCGCGTGAGCCGATCAATCCCTATGGGCTTTCGAAGAAGCTGATCGAAGATGCGCTGCCCTGGTATGGCGCGGCCTATGGGTTGAAATGGGTGGCATTGCGTTACTTCAACGCAGCCGGCGCATTGCCGGACCAGAAGATTGGCGAGGCACATGCCGACGAAACGCATCTCATTCCGCTTGCGGTCGACGCGGCGCTCGGCAGGCGCGGTCCGGTTTCCATCATGGGCACCAACTATCCGACACCAGACGGCACGGCGGTGCGGGACTATGTGCATATCGCCGATCTGGCCGACGCGCATATCCTGACTTTGCGCTATCTGATGGCGGGCGGCGCATCCGATATCTTCAATCTCGGCGCCGGGCGCGGCTGTTCGGTACGCGAGGTGGTCCGGACGACCGAGCGACTTTCCGGTAACGCCGATATCTCCCGGGATGCGCCGCGGCGCGCGGGCGATCCGCCGTTCCTCGTCGCGGATTGCCGGAAGGCGATGGGGATATTGGGCTGGCAGCCACGCCGATCCGATCTCGACACGATCGTCGGCTCGGCGCTCGACTGGCATCGCATGGCCATCGCCCACGACACCAGTAACGCACCGGCGACCATCGAAGCCTGACTACTCCGTGACCGGCCGCGGTTGGCGTCGTGCGAGATCGGCGACCCAGGGCCTGATGCCGCGCGTCTCGGCGACCGACAGGATGCGGATCTCATCGGTTCGAGCCAGACCGCGTAGCCACCGTTGCGCCAGTCAAAATTCGCTAATCAGCCCTATTCATCCAACATTGTAATCTGTCTGGACGGCGTTTGGTTTGGATTCCTAAAATGTCTAAGTGCATCCTCTATTTGATCAATCACGTATGTTGCGCCAGATCTACTCTGACCGAAGTTCGGGTATGCGGCCCTCAAACGCGCATGCTCAAATTTCAAATACTGAAGAAACACTTCAACGCAATTTGCCGTCTGACTCGCACTTAATCTGTCGTGTTGGTTCTCTCGATTTACAAAATCGGCGATCTTGTGAGCTACGCCCCTTTCGAAAATTGGTGTAACCGTAAGAACCCCATACAAATACTCCAAGCGCTGACAAAGTATTCGTAAATGAATGAATCCCGAAGCGGTAACCTTGACACTATCTTCGAGGGACACTCCCGTGAGATTCATATGATCGGCTTCAATTAACTGATTTTGCAACAACCACGAACATGCGCTAATCACATCTTTTCTAACATAACCGCTAAGCTGAAGCTCATCGGCAATTCTTTCGCCAGAAAAGTCACCTTCCAAACCAATGTCGCCGCGTACTTTCCTATTCGCGCATAACCAAAACAGAATATCAGGAATAAGGAAGTTGTTGGGTTGCTCCCATCCGTTATCAAAATAAAAAATGTTCGAAACGAACCCGCTAACATCACTAAAAAACCGATACTCTGTCCGCATCAAAATCTTCAAAATTGTGTACTCAGGTATAGCAATCTCTCCCGCCCCTTTAGCTTGGGAAGTGATCGCGTCTTCGGTGAGATGTCCCGAATTTAGTATACTAACGAACATTTCGAGAGCACGCCTAACGTCTCGGCCCGCGATCCCCTGAAGAACTCGAGATACATTCACTTTGCGTTCAAAAAGTTCCAAGTAGACGCTCTTTAAAAACTCACCAAGCATCGAACGTGGATATGAAATCCTTGCTCCATTACCAAGAGTGTATTCCAAATGCTTGTCTGCATTCTCGACAAGATGTTCAAGCGTCAGCTCGAGACGGCGCTTCACAACATCTAAGAAACGTGGCGGCGTAACGTGAAACACGACGCCACTCCGATAAGTATCCAAGGGCGGCCGCCCCTTAAATCTTTCATATGTCTCGTCGCGCATCTGCAAAACAATAAATGCACGGCTTTGGCTCATGAACCACAGAGAGAGCTGAAATACCGCGAGCTGATTCTCTAAATCTAAACGATCCACATTATCCATTACGACAATTACAACTTCATTTCTCTGCCCAATAAAGTGATCGCATATCCCGAATGCCATTTTCAAAGGGTCGTTTTGCCATCCTTGAATGTCTTGGATTCGCTGACGCCTTGAATCATCAGAGGAGATCTTTGATAGCTCATCATAGATTCCGCGGCGCTTTTGAATGTCACGAGAAAAAACGCGAGAAAGATTATCCGCATGATACGGATCAAATGCAGGATTCTCGGTGCAAAAATTGGCAACAAACTCATTGCATAACCAATTTTCGGCGTTGCCAAGCGAGGGAGGTGCAGTGTTGAAATCAATGAAAACCCAATGTGTCCATTGGCTTTGGTCTTTCGGCTGCAAAAGTTCTTTATATCGACGGATAAAAAGCGATTTACCGGCGCCAACGCCGCCGGTAATCAACTGCAACTGACCTTCGGTTCCACTCGCCGTGCGGAGATCGTTGATTCTTTTTGACAGAGTTGGTTCAGTTGATCGCGACGGAGTCAAAGTTTCTGTTAATGTGCCCTTACGGTTAAATATACGGTCCTTGAGGAGGGACTCTAGGACTCGGTCGTACTCGGTTACATCGTCCGTGCTGACGTAACCTCGCTCATAAATCTCACGATCATTATTCTGAGAACTTGATGTGAAGTATCGTCTAAGTACAGGCACCAGCTCGGCAGCGAATGTGTTGAAAGGTTTTTTAGACGTGAGCAGCGCTTGCCCGCCGGCCACGTTGAATGGCCGGACAGATCTTGCGGGTCTCAGTATCTCCAAAAATTTTCTGCCTAGCTGCGCTAGTACTTGGTATCCACAGAACTCCTTAAGATCTCTAAGTACTTTTGATTCTATTCGGAGATCAGATAGGAGAACATCAAACTCGGGCACGCTATCCCATGCACCCGCTAAAAGGCGCGTGCCATTGACTGAGATGATAAAATGACATGGATTTACGCCAGATCTGTACACTTGGTTGAGATGTCGCGCATAAAGCGCTGCCTCTCGGTAGCCGATCTCTGCAGCCACTTCCGGCGCCTTAGCCTCAACGATCATCAACGGTAATGCGTTTTCCCAGACTGAAAAGTCTGGATAGTATCCGCCCGTCTTACCAGCAAGTTTGTCTATACTCGTGGGACTTAGATATTTTTTTGCTTTTATGTTAGCGGAGGGAATCTCTAAGTAATTGGCTGCACTAAGTAGCGGCAATATGATCTTCTGCTCAACATCCCCTTCGGTGGTGACTGAATCAAGATCAATGATAATTGGAGTTCTTATTGGTTCTTTTCTCACTTAGTCCACCGTCGTTTATTTCGCCTATGCAACGAGCGTTAAACGGGATTCCCATTGGTTTCAATTATAGATCGTTTTTATCAATATTCCCACACGACTTCAAGTTGTTGTCTTGTTCATCTGATATCGGCTCGGCGCTCGACTGGCTTCGCATGGCCACCGCCCACGACACCAGTAACGCACCGGCGCCTATCGAGGCCTGATTACTCCGTGACCGGCCGCGGCTGGCGCCGCGCGAGATCGGCGACCCAGGGCCTGATGCCGCGCGTCTCGGCGACCGACAGGATGCGGATCTCGTCGGGTTCGAGCCAGACCGCGTAGCCACCGTTGCGCCAGAGATCGAAGCGGTCGATCACGATGGGCTTGCCCGGCACAGGGCCGCGGCAAAGATCGCGCGCCGGATCGAGGCTGATGACCAGATCGGCAATCGCGCAATCCTCCATGAGCGCGCCCACCTGCCAGGCGATCGCAACCAGCTTCTCCTCCGCGCGATAGAGACAACCGAGCGTATCGCAAAGCAGCCGACCGTCGGCGCCGTAACCCTCTTCCGGCCAGGCCTGTCGCTCTTCCTGTCCGGCGCGATGCATCCAGATATCGGCTTCGAATCGGTTAGCGCGCTCCTGCGAAAACACATACTTGCCGTTCTCCATCGCGACCGCGACCAGCCGCGCGTCGTCCGACACCAGAATATGCGGTGGCGTCACGAAGGCGATGCTGATGAAACCGGCGGCGATCGGTCCGGTACCCCACCAGCGCCAAGATCGCCGCCAGAGCGTCAGCCACAGCCCGCCGATTGCGACGAGAACCGCGCCCCAGAGCGGCATGGCCGGCAGATAGCTGACCGAGGCCGGCCAGGACGCGACAATACGCGCGGTCGCGAGCACGATATCGATGCCCCAACCCATCGGCACGAGCGCAACCGCTTCAAGATGGACGGGCATCAACGCATAGGCGGCGACCGCCCAGGGCATGATCCAGACCGCCGTGACCGGAACCGCGATCAGATTGGCGACGAGGCCGAACAAAGTGAGCTGGCTGAAATGATAGAGCGCGAACGCCGTCGTCGCGGCTTCCGCCACCAGCGACGTCACGGCGACGCCGAGCAGATGATAGGGCAATCGCGCGAGCCAGCTCGAGCGACTGCGCTGACGCAGGCGCCAGGAGAGACTGGTTTCATAGGCGGCGATCAATGCCACGACGGCGGCAAAGGAGAGCTGGAAGCTGGGGCTGGTCAAAGCCTCGGGCTGCAGCAGCAGAACAACCCCGGCCGCCCAGGCGACGAGGCGCATCGACAAGGCGGTGCGGTCGATCATGACCGCGAACAGCACGAGCCCCGCCATCAGGAAGGAACGCTGCGTCGGCACGCCCATGCCGGTGATCAGCAGATAGAAGAAGGCACCGACGAAGGCGATGGCGGCCGCCCATTTCTTGATCGGATAACGCAGTGCGATCGACGGAATGAGCGCGAGCCCGGCACGCACCACAAGCAGCAGGATGCCGGTCACCAGGCCGATATGCAGCCCCGACACTGACAACAGATGCGCCAAGCCGACGGCGCGCATCGCATCGACCGCCTCGCGTGGGATTGCCGTTTGCGATCCGGTCATCAGCGCAATCGCGACGCCGCCATCGGCAGCGGGCAGGACCGCACGAATGCGCTGCGCAACGCGGATCCGCAACGCCTCGATGCCGGCGTTCATCGATGCGAGATAGGACATCGTCGCGGCAGGATCCTCGACCGGGCGCGGACCGCCATAGGCGAAGCCCTGCGCGCCGATGCCGCGGAAATAGGCCGCGCGCTGGAAGTCGAAACTGTAAGGCGTAACCGGCACGCTTGGCGGCCCGAGCTCGGCCAGCAGATCGATGCGCTCACCCGGCACCACGACCGCGTCACGTTTGACGATGCGGATGCGCACCCGGACCGGCGTCGCTTCCGGCGCGATCCCCTCGATGACGACATTCTCAAGCAGCACGCGCTGGCCGCTCGGCAGCGCCTCGACCGCAACGACCGTGCCGATGACCTTCACCGGTCCAATGTCTTCATCGAGCATTGGCGTCGCAACGATGGCGGTCCGGATCTGCGCCGCAAGGAAGCCGATCGACGCTGCCGTGAGCGCAATCGCGACAAGCGATCCCGCGACATGCCGGCGGCCCGCGATCGACAGCGCAATGCCCGCCGCGACCAGCGCGAGGCCGAGCCAGAGCGGCGGCTCGACCGGCAGCAGGAAATAGAGGCCGATGCCGGTCCCGATAAAGGGCGGCAGCCATAACGCCCAGCGGTCCCGTTCCGCATGCAGCCGGTCCGCCAGCCCTTGCAGGACCGCGCCCGCCGCGATATGGCTCCCCACCCAATGCGCTGGCGCGATCTTCATCGGACGATGATCGGCTTGCGTCTCGCCCGTCGGAACGCTGCAAGGTTGAGCGATCCGATCAATTTTTCGAGAATGGGCCGCTTCTCTCGCCCGGGTCCGACCGACCGGGCCGGGCAGAGCGCCCGCTTCTCCGCTTCGATGGATCGGCAACCGGCATGACCGTGATCACGCGCTTTGCGCCCTCGCCCACCGGCTATCTGCATATCGGCGGTGCCCGGACGGCGCTCTTCAACTGGCTGTTCACCCGCCATCATGGCGGGCAGATCCTGCTGCGCATCGAGGATACCGACCGCGAGCGCTCGACCCAGGCGGCGATCGACGCGATCATCGACGGTCTCGACTGGCTCGGTCTCGATTTCGATGCCGAGCCGGTCTTTCAGTCGCAGCGTGCCGCGCGCCATGCCGCCGTCGCGCATGAGCTGGTCGCGGCGGGCCACGCCTATCCCTGCTTCACGACGCCGGCCGAATTGCAGGAGATGCGCGACCGGGCCAAGGCCGAAGGGCGGCCGATGCGCTATGACGGTCGCTGGCGCGACCGCGATCCCGCCGAAGCGCCGGCCGGCGCCCGCCCGGTAATCCGGCTCAAGGCACCGCAGGCGGGTGAGACGGTGATCGACGACGCGGTGCAGGGCACCGTTCGCGTCGCCAACGAGCAACTCGACGACATGGTCCTGCTGCGCGCCGACGGCACGCCGACCTATATGCTCTCGGTTGTGGTCGACGATCATGACATGGAAATCACGCATGTGATCCGCGGCGACGACCATCTGACCAACGCCTTCCGCCAGGCGCAGATCTATGAAGGCCTCGGCTGGACGCGACCGGTCTTCGCCCATATTCCCCTGATCCACGGGCCGGACGGCGCGAAACTCTCGAAACGCCATGGCGCACTCGGCGTCGATGCCTATCGCGAGATGGGTTATCTCCCCGAAGCGATGCGCAATTATCTGATGCGGCTCGGCTGGTCGCATGGCGACGACGAGTTTATCAGCACCGAACAGGCGATCGAGTGGTTCACGCTTGATGGGGTCGGCCGCTCCCCGGCGCGGTTCGATTTCGACAAGCTCAATCACATCAACGCCCATTACATCCGCGAGGCCGACGATGCGCGGCTGGTCGAGTTGATCCGGCCGCGGCTCGAGGCGGCGCTTGGCGTGCCGCTCGATGATGCGAAGCTCGACCGGCTGAAACGTGGCATGGCCGGGCTCAAATCGCGCGCGCGCACGCTGGTCGAACTGGCCGAGAACGCGCTTTTCTATGTGCGCGAGCGGCCGCTGCCGCGTGACGACAAGGCCGCGCGTCTGCTCGATACCGAAGGGATCGCGCGGCTCAAGCTGCTGGCCGATGCGTTTGCCACGGTGCCTACCTGGGATGTCGAAACGCTGGAGACGGTCGCGCGAAACCTCGCCGAGGCGCAGGGCTGGAAGCTCGGCCAAATCGCCCAGCCGTTGCGCGCGGCGCTGACCGGTGCCGCGGTTTCGCCGGGCATCTTCGATGTCGCCCAGGTCCTTGGAAAGGACGAGGTTATTGGTCGCATTCGAGATGTGGAAACCGCCCCCGCCATGTCGCCACCGGTAACATGAGCGTGCTAGGATCGCGGTAGCAATCGGAAATTACGTCGGCGCGCCGGCCATCGGCGGCGGCGTCGCGAACTCAAGGACCGACTTTATGAACGACGTGAAGAGCGCGCGCCGCGTCGAGGCGCAGAACAGCGTTACACTGACCGACAACAGGACCGGCAAGAGCTTCGAGTTGCCGATCATCGACGGCACGATCGGCCCTTCGGTCATCGACATTCGCAAGCTTTACCACGAGCACGGACTGCTGACCTACGACCCCGGCTACAGCTCGACCGGAAGCTGCCAGTCCGCGATCACCTATATCGACGGCGAGGAAGGCATCCTCCTGCATCGCGGCTATCCGATTCAGGAGCTGGCGGAGAACAGCGACTTCATGGAGGTCTGTTATCTGCTGTTGCACGGCGATCTGCCGAGCGCGGAAGAGAAGACCAAGTTCGTGCACAACATCACCTATCACACGATGCTGCACGAGCAGATCAGCACCTTCTATCGCGGCTTCCGGCGCGACGCGCATCCGATGGCCGTCATGGTCGGCGTGGTCGGTGCGCTTTCAGCCTTCTATCACGACAGTCTCGACATCAACGACCAGTATCAGCGGATGATCGCCTCGCACCGGCTGGTAGCCAAGATGCCGACGATCGCCGCAATGGCGTACAAATATTCGATCGGCCAGCCTTTCGTGTATCCGAAGAACGACCTCTCTTATGCCGAGAACTTCCTGCATATGACGTTCGCGGTGCCCGCCGAGACCTATAAGATCGATCCGGTGGTCGCCCGCGCGATGGATCGCATCTTCATCCTGCATGCCGATCACGAGCAGAACGCGTCGACGTCGACAGTCCGCATCGCCGGGTCGAGCGGCGCCAATCCGTTTGCCTGCATCGCCGCGGGCATCGCCTCGCTCTGGGGACCCGCCCATGGTGGAGCCAACGAGGCGGTGCTCAACATGCTGAAGGAGATCGGCGACCGCTCGCGGATTCCCGAATTCATCAAACGCGCGAAAGACAAGGACGATTCGTTCCGCCTGATGGGTTTCGGCCACCGCGTCTACAAGAATTACGATCCGCGCGCGGCCGTTTTGCGCAAGTCGTGTCACGAGGTGCTGGATTCGCTTGGCATCCGCGATCAGCCGCTGCTCGATCTCGCGATGGAACTCGAGCGGATCGCGCTGGAGGACGACTATTTCGTCCAACGCAAGCTGTTCCCCAATGTCGATTTCTATTCGGGGATCATCCTGCAGGCGATCGGCTTCCCGACCTCGATGTTCACCGTGCTGTTTGCCCTCGCGCGCACCGTCGGCTGGGTCGCGCAGTGGAACGAGATGATCGAGGATCCCTCGCAGCGTATCGGCCGGCCGCGCCAGCTCTATGCGGGCCCGCTGATGCGGCACTATCTGCCGATCGACCAGCGCTGAAACGAAAGGCCGTCAGCGGTCGCGGATCATGGCGGTAAAGGCCGCCTCGGCGACCGTCCTGTCGTCGACCCGCGCATCGCCCAAAAATTTCCAGACATTGCCGCGGCTGCGCTGTTTCTTGACCAGGATATCGAGCCGGTCGCCCGGCACAACGGGCCGGCGGAACCGCGCATTTTCAATCGACATGAAATAGACGAGCTTGCCCTCGGCATCCGGGCCGAGCGTATGGGCGACCAGAACGGCTGCCGTCTGAGCCATCGCCTCGATGATCAGTACGCCCGGCATGATCGGGTCGCTCGGGAAATGGCCGATAAAATGCGCTTCGTTGATCGTGACGTTCTTGATTCCGAGCGCGCTGACGTCGGATTTGAGATCGAGAATCTTGTCTATCATCAGGAACGGGTAGCGGTGCGGGATCATCTCCATGATCCGCAGCACGTCCGCCGTCGTGGCGTCCGTTACCCCCTGCTTATCCGAATCCGTGCGCGTCGTGCCGTCGGACATTCTGGCCCGCCTCCGATACTACTGAATGCCGGGAATTTGTGTGCTCGGCAGTCGCTGGTTCAGCTGCGTCAGCACTTCGTTCGTAATGTCGAATTCATTGGCGCTTAGAAGAACCGTCGATTTATTGAGTACCAGCGTATAACCGCGCGCCTGTGCGATCTCGGTCAATATATCGATCACGGTCTGCCGCACTTGGTCCATGGCGGCATTGAACGCGTCTTCGAGCTGCTGGCGGCGCAGCTCCGATTGCTGGCGCAGCTGCTGCACCTTCTGCGACATTTCCTGCTGCTTCTGCGCGATGGTCTCGGCCGTCATGGTGCCGCGCTGGGATTCGAGCGCCTGCCCTTCAGCCTGCAGCCCCTGCTCCTGTTGGGCGAGCTCCGACTGGAACCGCTGCCGCTGCTGTTCAATCTGGGTGCGGATCGCCTGCGCCGCGGTCGAGTCACGCAAAATGATCGGCAGATCGAGGACCGCGACGCTGACCGGAATCGCTTCCTGTGCACCGGCTTTCTGTGTCGGTGCTAGCATTGCGATCAGCGCGAAAGCGGCCAGAGATGCCAGAATGAAACGGCGCGATTTCATGACGGGTTCTTGCGGTTAGAACCGGGCACCGACGCTGAATCGGAAAAACTCGTCTTCGTCATAATCTTCCTGGGCAATCGGCCAAGCCAAGTCGACCGCGATCGGCCCGAGGAACGAATTCCACGTTATACCGACGCCGACCGAAGCCCTAATGCTGCCCGAATCCTCGATGTTGCAACCGACTCCGGTGCATTTCGCGTCGGTATCGGTCAGGGTGCCGAAATCCGTGAAGACCCGGCCCCCGATACCATACTCCTCGGGCAGGCCAAGGGGGAAGGAGAGCTGCACGCTACCGAGCGCGAACATATTGCCGCCAAGCTGGTCGCCGGTCGCCGTGTCCTGCGGTCCGATGCCGCCATCGGCGAAGCCGCGCAGATTGTTGCCACCGACGAAGAAGGCATCGATGATCCGAACGTCCTGCCCGATGCCGTGGATCTTGCCGGCTTCCGCCGTCAATTCGAGCGTCACGGCCTCGCCAAAGGGAATGTAGTAGCCCGCCGCGACCGTGGTCGACAGATAGCGGATGTCGCCGCCGAGGCCGGCCAGTTCGGACGATACGCTCAGATAATGACCTTCATGCGGAAACACGCGGTTGTCGCGGCGATCGTAGGTCATCGTGTGCTGCACCGCTGACGTGAGCGAGGTACCCGCCTGCTGCTGGATGACCTGGGATGCATTGTTGTCCACGTCGAACACATCCGAATGCTCCAGTGTGTATCGCCAGGCCTGGCGCGTATATTCGGTGAGCTCATATCCGGCGCGCAGGCTGACGCCGATCCGCTCCTCGTTGAACGAGCTCTCGTCGCGATCGGTCTCTATGCGATAGACGTCGAACCCGGCGGCCAGCGGCAGATCCTGGAAATACGGATCGGTAAAGGCCAGATTGATCTGCGATCGCCGGCCCGAGAGGCTGATGTCGAAGCGCAGATCCTGGCCACGACCGAGCAAGTTCCGCTCGCGCAAACCGATCTGTCCGAGCGGTCCTTCTGCGGTCGAGAAGCCGATGCCGAAGGTCAGCTCGCCGGTCGATTGCTCTTCGACCTCGACTTCGATCCGCACCTTGTCGGCATCCGCGGTCGGCACCGGCTCGATCCGGACGAAGCTGAAATAGCCGAGATTCTGGATGCGCTGCTGGGTGCGCTCGAGCCGCGCCGCATTGAACGGATCGCCTTCGATGAGGCGGAACTCTCGCCGGATCACCTTGTCGAGCGTGCGGACGTTGCCGATGATCTCGATCCGGTCGACGAAAACGCGGGGGCCTTCCTGGATCTCGAAGATGAGACTGATGACGCCGTTTTCCGGATCGCGATCATAACGCGGCCGCACGTCGACGAACGCATAACCGAGCGTGCCGATGGTATCGACCAAATTTTCGACCGACTTGTCGATCGCCGAAATATCGAACTCATCGCCCTCATCGACTTCGAGCTCGTCATAGAGCGCCTCAGGATCGAGATCGGGCAATGTCGAGATAATTTCGACCGTGCCAATGTGATAGAGCACGCCCTCCTCGACCGTAAAGGTGATGAAGAACGCGGTCTGGTCGGGCGACAGTTCCGCGACGGCGGAGACCACGCGGAAATCGGCGTAGCCCTCTTCGTTATAGAACCGGCGCAGCGCTTCCTGGTCGACCGCGAGACGATCCGGATCGTAGACGTCGGACGTCGAGAGGAAACGCCAGAATGCGGCTTCCTTGGTCAGCAGTTCGCTGCGCAGCGAACCGTCGCTGAAGGCTTCGTTTCCAACAAAATCGATACGCTCGACGAGCGTCGTCTCGTTCTCATTGATCTCGAAGATGAGATCGACGCGGTTCTGATCGAGCTTTATGATTTTGGGTTCGACGGTGACGTTATAACGGCCGGACCGGCGATAGATGTCGATGATGCGCTGCGTGTCGCTCTGCACGCGCGTCTGGGTATAGACGATGCGGGGCCGCAGCTGGATTTCCTGCTGCAGAATTTCATCGTCGATATCGTCGTTGCCTTCGAAGACCAGCCGGTTGATGACCGGGTTCTCGATCACCTCGACGATCAGCACGTTGCCGCGCCGGTCGAAGGCTACGTCGGCGAACAGGCCGGTGCCGAATACCGATTTGAATGCGCGATCGATCGCCGCCGGTTCGAAGCGGTCGTTAGGGCCGAGCTGCATGTAGGAACGGATGGTCTCCGCTTCGATGCGCTGATTGCCGACGATTTCGATATCGGCGATGGGAGCGCCGTCGAATACGAACTCTTGCGCGCGGCCCGGGCCGGCTACGATCAGCCCGGTAACCAGTACCAGGATAGCTAAAACAAATCGCACTCCGGCCCCCCTGTCGAACCGCGGCTAGGTTAGCAGA
>JBBDWW010000391.1:0-14226 GCA_040902645.1 Dongiaceae bacterium
CGGAGCAGGGGCCGATCATCCAGGGCGGCGTCGAGTGAAAGCACCAGCCGAGCCCATTGGTCACACGGCCGATCTCTTCCTGCACGACCGCCTGCTCAAGCGCGGTCATGCCGGCGCCGCCATATTCCTTCGGCACCGAAATGCCATGCAGGCCGAGTGCATTCGCCTTGCGATAATGCTCGGCGCGAACGTCCGCCGGAATCTCGCCGCCGTTCATTTCGGCATGGGTTTCCCACGGAATGACATCCTCGGCGAGGAATGTGCGCAGCTTCTGCTTCAACGCGCGCAGATGCGCGGGCAGGGGATAGGTCATGGGGAAACCCGTCGGTTAGAGGTTGAACGGTCGATCAGGCCGCTTCTTTGATCATGGCCGCATTGACGGCGGCCATGGTGCCGGGGGCGGGCGGCTCGGGCAAGGTGGCGACCGGCAACACGGAACGCACATAGTCGTGCATCTGTGCGAGGCACATTTCCTTTTCGGACAGGATTCCGCTGCCATAGCTCTCGGAGCCGAGCCCTTCCTGGACCGAGCGGATCAGTTCCTCGTCCTCGTACTGCACCTGCGCGTTGATGCGCCAGTTCAGGTACTGCACCGCCTTGAGCGTGGGCGAGGGGTTCGGCAACCGGTAGGCACGGCTGCGGATCCGGCATTTGCCCGGCGCGGTCGGCACGACATGGAAGAAGTCGATCTGATCGGGATACACATCGAATGCGATGTTCGGCAGCAGCGTGTAATAGGCCCAGGCGCGGCGCCGAGCGGCGGGCAGATGATCGATTTCCGGCAACAGCGCCTGATAGCGGCCTTCGGTCCAATTCTCCGACGGCGTATCGTGCAACCAATGCATCGCGCGCGAGACATGGCCCGGCTTCACATCGGTTTCATAGCCGACACCGAACAGGCGATAGAGACCCGGATGCCCGACCGGCACGTGATAGCCTTCGAGGTAATTGTCCATCACGTTCTTCCAGTCGACGCCTGGTTCGGTTTTCCAGATGTCGCCGGCCGGGATCATGTCTGCGAACCGATAGGGCGCGAGCTCTGGCGCGTAATGCGCCATGCGCTCGGCAACGCTCGGACCGCCTGCGCGGAAGCGCACGAACACGAAGCCCATCCACACCTCGGCCTCGATCTGGGTCAGACCGAAGCCTGGCTTGTCGAGACCGGGAAAGGATTTCTCGCCAGGCACGGCTTTGAGCGCACCGTCGAGACCATAGGTCCAGCCGTGATAGGGGCAGCGCAGCGCGTGACGGCAGCTTCCGCTGCGACCTTTCACGACCGCGGCCGCGCGATGGCGGCACACATTGTAGAAGGCGCGGATCTCACCATCCTCGCCGCGCACGGCAACAGCGCGCTCGCCCAGCAGGTCGAGCGTCACATAGGCGCCCGGATTGGGCAGCTCGCTGACATGGCAAACGATCTGCCAGTTCGAAAGAAAGAGATGCTCCTTCTCGAGCGCGAAGAATTCGGCGCTCGAATAGGCCCAGCCGGGCAGGGTCTCTTTTGGGGCAAGCCAGTTCGCGTTGATGCTGGCGGCGTCGGCGAGGGCGATGTTCATGGATCCGGTCTCCTTGGCGTTCGATCCGATCGTGCGGTGGGAAAAACGTGGTTCAGGCGGCGGCGATGGCGCCTTGTGTCTGCATCAGTCCGGCAAACTCCCGCGGGAAATGGGCGGCCAGAAACTGATAGCAGCAGCGTTTCGCGATATTCCGATCGACGTCCTTGGGTTCGATCAGGAGATCGAGCCACAACCCGTCGATCATCGCATTCAGGCCGCGGGCAACCAGATCGGCGTCGAGATTCGAGTAGCCGCCCTCAGTCACGATTGCCTCGACCAGAATGCGCGTCTCCGCGAAATACTGCGCCGACACCTCCTGGCAGATGCGCAGATACTCGGGACGCCAGCGCGCCTCGCCCCAGAACGCGTACCAGACGGCAACCCGCTTGCGGCTGCCGGTCCGTGGTCCGAAATCGCCGTCGACCATGACCCGAAGCCGGACAGCGGGATCCGATCCGGCGCGGGACATGGTTTCGCGCCAGGTCTTTTCATACTCATGCGTCATGTAGCGCAGCGTTTCGGCGAGGAGCTCTTCCTTGCTGCGGAAATAGAAATTCACGATGCCGCGCGAGAGTCGGGCTGCGTCCGCCACGTCCGCCAAAGTCAGGTCGGTGAAGCCCTTGCGGGCGACCGTATCGATGGTCGCCTCGATGAGCTGGAACCGCCGGAATTCCTTGATTTCATGACGTCCCATAGAAATAATGTACAAGAATTGTCTCTATAAGCCAGTGATATATATTGGTTAATCGGATCTCATTGAATGACGGTACAGTCAATATCTTGTTGAATCCATGGGCAAATTCCCACCCTCGCGGCGCGACGTCGCAGCGGCCGGCCGAACGGGGCCGGCATGTCGGGTACAAAAGAAAACCCCCGCCCTCGAAAGGGCGGGGGTTATGAGCCGAAGGATAGAGAGAACGGCAGTTCTACAGGCCGGCTTTCACCCGTTCGAGTTCCGCATTGATCGTTTCGCGCATATCGGTCGGCATTTCATCGAAGAAGACCGTGCTTTCGATCATCGCGACAGGATCGATGAGGCCCATGCTGGCGAGGATCTCCGGATCCGCGATCTCGTACGACTTCGCGTTGGAATGGCCGTAATTGTAGAACTCGATCAGCCATTTTCCGACTTCAGGATCGAGCATGGCATTCATCATGTCGTACACTTCCTGATCGTCGCCGTCGGCGTTGAGGTTGGCCGAAAGCCCGCAGACCCAGGTGAGGATGCCCTCTTTCGGGTTCATGTAGCGTACGTCGACACCCTCGGCCTGTAATTTGCCGACGGATTCGTTCCACGCCGAGGCTACGACGATTTCGCCGGTCGCCAGCGCCTGCTCGAACTGTGTCGTATCGGTCCAGTAGAAACGCAGGTTCGCGTGAATCTGCTTCCAGAGCTCGAATGTGGCCGCAATTTCCTCCGGTGTCTGGTTAAACGGATCCTTCGCACCGGTCAGGAGGCCGGCGATGGCCGCAACCGTTTCGGCAGAATCGAACACCGACATCTTGCCGGCATAGCGATCGTCGAGAAGGATCGCATAGGTTTCATCCTCGGGCGTCATGTCGACGAGGTCTGCGCGATAGAGCAGCGATGTGTTACCCCAGTCCCATGGCACGAAATAATTCTGGCCGTCGATCTCGACGCCCTTCGGCCGCTTGAGCGCAGGCATGATTTCGTCCCAGCGCTCGACCCGCGAGACGTCGATGGGCGTAATAACTTCGGCGTCGCGCCAGCGGCGAATGTTGGATGTGCAGGGATGCGAAATGTCGGCCGTGAAGCCGCCGCGCATTTTCTGCAGGGCTTCTTCCTCTTCGCCGAAGATCGCGAAGTTCGGCGGCGTGCCGTACTTCGCGATATATTCGGGGAACATCTCGGGCAGGTCGTAACCTGACCAGGTGAAATAGGTGATGGTTGCGTCGGCACGAACGAATTTTGGGGCGGTCGGTATCAGCACGGTGCTGAGACCTGCCGCGGCCACGCCCTGCATGAACGTACGCCGGTCGAACTTGTTTCGACGTATATCCTTCAGCAGGCGATCGGGATTGATCTTGGTCATACGATACGTCTCCTTGGATGCCTCATTTTTTTGCTGATGCATCGCATTTGCGAATGCATTGCCCCGCCTTGCCGGTCCGGCGTCCAGGCCGGCGGGCCGGACCGGTGCGGGTTTGACGGATGCCAACAGTATAACGGGGCCGAAATGAGGCGGACTACCCCGGATACCCCCGCGCAGCGGTTGTGGCCCGACAAGCGATCTAACACCATGATTTGTGGCGAAAATTCGCTTCTGCCGAATTTTGGACAGGGGCTGGATCGGAGACGATTCGACGGTTGCCGATCGCCTGCTCCAGCGGTTTTCCCGGCCTTTTCGAGCCCAAACGACATTCCCGGCCGTGGTGGAATCAGCCATCCGACCCATCAAATCCGACCCGGGTAATTGCTAGGCAGCGACCCGTGTTCCGTGGCATCAACGCAAGCGTCCGTCGCGGCTGGCGCCGGCGACACCGTCGCGGGAGAGGGGCATGGGCAACGCAACCGACATTCTAGAGATCGAGAATCATGGCGCGGTTCGCGTGCTCACGCTGAACCGGCCCGACGTACGCAACGCACTCAACACCCCGTTGTTGCAGAGCCTGCGCGCCGCCGTCGCGGATGCCGGTGCGACGTCCGTTCGCTGTCTCGTCCTGACCGGCGCCGGGAAAGGCTTTTGTGCGGGTGCCGACATGACGGTCTGGGCCGAGGCGGACGCGTCCGGCTACGCGGAGGAGTCGCCGTGGATGGAGGAGATGCACGGACTGATCCGCGATGTCGCCGCCTATCCGAAGCCATCCATCGCCGTCCTGAACGGGGCCGCCGTGGGTTCGGGCCTCGATCTGGCATTGGCCTGCGACTTTCGTTTTGCGGTCGACAGCGCCCGGTTCATCTGTGCCTACACGCGATTGGCCTATCCGCCGGACGCCGGGGGAACCTGGTTGCTGCCGCGCGTCGTTGGCGTCGAGGCGGCCAAACGTTTCGTCTTTACGGGCGAGACCTGGCAGGCGCCCGAGGCGCTGGCGCGCGGCCTCGTCTCTGAAATCCATACCGCCGATACCCTGATGCCGAAGGCACTTGCATTTGCTGATACGCTGGCACAAGGCCCTACGCTGGCGCAGATCGAAGCCAAACGCCTGATCGACTCATGGCAGTCGCGATCGCTGGAAGACCAGCTTCAGCTCGAGCGCACCGCCGGCGAGCGCTGTGCCGATAGCGGCGATTTCCGGGAAGCGATGGCGGCGTCGATCGAACGCCGCCCACCGGCCTTCCGTGGCGAATGATCCGCCGAAGCCGACACGATTTCACGAGGCACCAACATGTTTGAGAAAACGCTCCTTTCTGGCAAGCGCGTGCTGGTGACCGGCGGCGGTACCGGGCTCGGCCTCAGCATGGGACGGCGCTTCCTCGAACTGGGAGCGTCGCTGGTGATCTGCGGCCGTCGTCAGGAGGTTCTCGACGAAGCAGTCGCATCGCTCGGCAAGGAGACCGGCGGCAATGTACGCGGGCACCGCTGCGACATTCGCGACGCGGAGGCGGTCGAAGCGATGATGGAGGCGATATGGCAGGAGAGCCCGCTCGATGGGCTCGTCAACAACGCTGCCGGCAATTTCATCGCAAAGACAGAGACCCTGTCGCCGCGCGCGGTCGATGCCATTCTGAACATCGTGCTACACGGCGCGGCTTATTGCACGATTGCATGCGGTCGGCGCTGGCTTGCGGCAAATCAACGTGCCTCGATCCTGAACATCGTAACAACCTACGCATGGACCGGGTCGGCGTACGTCGTTCCCTCGGCGATGGCCAAGGGTGGCGTACTCGCGCTGACCCGAAGCCTGGCGGTGGAGTGGGGCGGCCGCGGAATCAGGACCAACGCGATCGCGCCCGGACCGTTTCCGACGCCGGGTGCCTGGGAGCGGCTGGTGCCGCGTCCCGAGCTGGCCCGCCAGTTCGAGACGAGGAATCCGATGGGACGACCGGGTCGCCACGAAGAGTTGGCTAACCTGGCCAGCTTCCTCATGTCGGACGGAGCCGGCTTCATCAACGGCGAAGTCGTGACGATCGATGGCGGCGAGTGGTTGGAGGGCGCGGGGCAATTCAATTTTCTGCGCGCGATGACCGAGGACGACTGGAACTCGCTTCGGCCGAAAAAGAAGTAACACCGCCGGCGCCTGATTGAGGGTTCCGGGCCCGGACTGATAGGATCGCCGGGAACTTCGCAGGACAGGGTGGTATGGGCGATTTCCGCTACATCGTTGGGCTGGGTTTGTGTGCGCTTCTGGGGGCTTGCAGCACCGCGCAGCAAGGTGGGTCTGCGGAGCGGGTACCCCAGGAAACAGTCGCACCTGACCCCGAGTCGGTCGCCGAGCCCGAGACGCCGCCGCCGGCCGACGCCCCCCCGTCCAAGCCTGACTCGGTGCCCCAGTCGCTTGCCGCATTGCCCTACACCAATCCCGAGGATTTGCTGAAGCGCGACACTGCGGAGACGGCGAGTCTCCTCGGCGCACCGCATCGCACCGAAGACCAGGCGCCGGCACTGATCTGGGTTTATGAAGTGCCGAATCTTTGTACGCTTCGTCTGTTCTTCTACCCGGAGCTCGATGGAACGCGCTTTTTGGCGCTGACTTATGCGATTGAACCGGGAACCAATAGCGCCGGCGAACATGCCTGCGTCACCGCATTGAGACATGCCCATGTCAGCTGAAAACGCACCCTGCATCGCCATCGTCGACGACGACGAGATGTTTCGGGAATCGATCTCGCTTAATCTTGAGGATAGCGGCTTCCGCATTGTCGAGTTCAGCGACGGCCCAAGCTTTCTGAAATACCTTCTTGAACAGAAGGGCGCGGCCGATGCCATCCTGCTCGATTGGCGAATGCCGCGAATGGACGGGCTGGCCGTGCTGAAGGCGCTGCGCGAAGCGGGTGTGAGAACGCCGGTCCTCTTTCTCACGTCCTTGTCGGATGAAATCTATGAAGAGGCGGGCCTGCGCTACGGCGCGGTCGACTTCATCGAGAAGTCGCGCAGCTTTTCGATCATCATGCAGCGGCTCCGGTTGCGGCTCGAGATGCTGGCCGAAGAGCGACGGGCGGGGCCTGCAAGCGGTGGTCCTGCGCAACCCGATCAGGTGCGTCGCGGCGATCTCGAACTGCTGACCGATACCAGCCGGGCGACATGGAAGGGGAAGCTGGTCGATCTGACCTTGACCGAATTCAACATCGTGTCGGCGCTCGCTGCCGTGACCGATCGCGACGTGACCTATCGGCAGATCTACGATCTCGCGCGCGGGACCGATTTCGTCGCCGGTTATGGCGACGAAGGTTACAAGGTCAACGTGCGATCGTTCATCAAGCGGATCCGTCAGAAATTCAGGGCCGTCGACCCCGAGTTCGATTCGATCGTCAATTACCCGGGCTACGGCTATCGCTGGAAGGACAGCGCCTAGTGAGGCGGTTTCTGATGGCTGCGGCGATGCTGCTCGTCGCCGCCGGTCCGGCGTTTGCCGACAACGCGCGCGACCCGTTGGCGCCGTTGGCCCAGGCCCGGCTCGAAACATTACGCGAAATCATGGAGCGGTATGGCGCGCTATACGATCTGGACTGGACCTGGATTGCCGGCATCGCGTTCCAGGAATCCGGTTTCGATCATGGCGCGCGCGGATCGGGCGGCCATATCGGGATCATGCAGATTGCGCCGGCGACAGCCGCCAGTGTCGTTGTATCGCTTCCCGCGATCTACGACGCCGATGGCAATATCCATGCTGGCGTACGCTACCTGCGGGCCATGATGGATATCAGCTTCGACGATCCGGCGATCGATCCCGCCGAGCGCGTACTGTTCGCCGTCGCTGCCTATCAGGCCGGTCCGATGAACATCGTGCAGGCGCGGCAATGGGCGTCGGCCAACGGGCTCGACGCGAATCGCTGGCGCGGTGGCGTCGAAGAGGCGATGCGCCTCATGCATGGCATGCACACCGTGTCATATGTCCGCGATGTCGCGGCCTATCGCGACACGTTGCGCAGCGCGTTTATCGAGAACTGATCGGCGCCGGCGGCTATGGCGAACGAAGAACGCAAACGGTCACTGACTGCCTGGCTCTTCCTGCTGGCGGTCTGGTTCATTGCCGTGCCGGTTGCGATCTATTTGACGCTCGCGCAGGCCGATAGCGAGCGGCAGACTCTTCTGCTGGAAAGCGTGCGCGACCAGGGGCATCTGGCGGCGGTCGCGTTGTCGCCGCTGCTGAGTCGCGCGGAAGTATCGCCGCTGACCGATCTCCAGGCCGCGCTTGAGCCCTTCGCCACCCGCGAAACCAAATTGAAAATGCTGTTTCGCCCGGCCGATGCAGCCGGCGAACAGGATTTCTACTTTGTGGCTGCGGCACCGCCCGCCACAGACGAGACATTGTCCGATGAACGCGAGGCGCTCCGGAAACTCGGCGTGCTCGACCAGCTCGCCACAAGTTGCAGCGGCGACCTCCCGCTGGCTGAACGATACAGCGACCCAGAGGGCAAGGAAGAAATCTGGACTTCGATCACGCCGGTGCAATCGCGCTGGGGTTGCTGGGCGCTGGTAGTGTCGCACCCGCTCGCCGGCGGGATTGGCGCTACTCTGGGCAAGCCTTATTGGGCGCGGCCGGAGATGCAGGTTGCGGCGGCGATCTATCTCGCGCTTGCCGGGCTGGTCTTCGTGGTGTTCGGCACCGTCCGCTCCGCTCTGCTGCGCGTGCATCGGCTGGCGCAGGCGAAAAACCGCGGCGAGGTGGCGACCGCCAGCTTCACTGAAACCAATCGCTTGTCGGAACTCTCAGGGGTCGCGGGCGAGCTCGACCGGCTGGTCGGTTCGCTCCAGCGCGCGTCGGACAGTATCCGTGCGGCAGCGCAGGATAACGCGCATGCTTTCAAGACGCCGCTGGCCATCATCCGGCAGTCATTGGAACCGCTGCGCCGCATCCTCTCCGAAGGCGAACCGCGCGGGCAGCGGGCCCTGTCGGTGATGGAAGGCGCGGTCGAACGGCTCGACCATCTGGTCGCAACCGCGCGGCGGGTGGACGAAACGACGGCCGAACTCCTCGATCCGCCACGGCGGCGCATCGATCTGTCGGCCTTGGTCGAGCGCACACTCGAGGGCTACAGCCCCTTACTGGAACGGCAGAATCTCGAGCTCGAAGCATTTGTAGCACCGGGCATTCAGATTCGCGGCGGCGAGGATCTGGTCGAGAACGTGCTTGAGAACATCGTCGACAATGCGATCAGTGTGTCGCCGCGCGGCGGACGCATCACTGTTGTTTTGACCAAACCCTCCGACGACACGGTCGAATTCCTGCTGTCGGACGAAGGGCCGGGCGTCCCGCCGGAATTTCTCGACCGCATCTTCGACCGGAATTTCTCGACGCGGCAGCAGCGCGCGCAGCCGGAAGGTTCGGCGGAAAGCGGCACAAGTTGGCATGCCGGCATCGGGCTCTGGGTCGTGCGCCGGAATATCTCGGCGATGGGCGGATGGGTCTATGCCGACAATAACAGCGATCGCGGACTGACCGTCCGCTTCACCTTGCCTTCGGCCGGCTGAGCAACGTCAGTTGCGGTAGCCCGGATCGATCCGGTCGATCATCCGAATCAGCGCGTCCCATGGCTGGTTGGCCCATTCCGAACCCTCGTTCATGCCGTACTGCGCCTGCGTGTGCGCACACACTTCCGGTGACGGAATGATCAGCTCGGCGCCGGTCATCTGCGCCGAAATTTGAACCTCGCAGGACTTTTCTAGGTAATACATCAGCATGAAGGCTTCGGGCACCGTGCGCCCGACTGTCAGCAGTCCGTGATTGCGCAGGATCATTGTCGGCTTGTTGCCGAGATCGGCGACCAGACGCGGGCATTCGTCGTGATCGAGGGCGATGCCCTCATAATTGTGATAGGCGACCTGCCCATAGAACTGCAGCGAGATCTGATTGAGCGGCAGCAGGCCGTCCTTCTGGCAGGAGACGGCGAACCCGGCCTTGGTGTGGGTATGCAGCGCGCAGACGACATCCGGTCGCCCGCCGAGGATCGCGGAATGGATCGTGTAGCCCGCTTCGTTGATGCCCCATTCGCTGGGTTCGACAAGATTGCCGGCGAGATCGAGCTTGATCAGGTTCGACGCGGTGACCTCGTCGTACATGAGGCCATACGGATTGAGCAGGTAATGGTTCTCCGGCCCGGGCAAGCGCGCGGAGATATGGGTGTAGATCAGGTCGGTCATCCGGAAATGGGCGATCAGCCGATAACAGGCAGCCAGCTCCTCGCGCAGCCGCCGTTCGTCGGCCTCGCTGTAGCTGTAACCGGACTTGACGATTCGCGGTGAAAAGCTGGATTGCGCCATCGAACGGTCTCCTCGGACCTGACTTGTCGGAGCCTTATTGTGCCGCGTCGATGCCGATTGCGAAAGGGGGCCCATTGGTGCCATCGCCCCATCGAAGCTGGTTGGCCGGGGTAACCCACCCGTGATCGTCGGTGTCTGCCGGGCCATTTGCCCGGGGCAAAGGCGGATGACAGACTGACGAATCGGCAGGCCGCGAAACCCGGACAGGCGTATCGACCGAATGCCATGGCGTGACCCAGCGGGACGGTTCTCGGCCTTCAAGCTGGCCGTATTCATTCTGCTTTTCGTTCCGGCCATCGTCATCGCATTCCGGTACGACAACGGGCTGCTGGGCCCGCGGCCGCTCAACGAGGCGCTGCGCCAGGTCGGCACCTGGGCGCTCCGGCTCATCCTGATTTCGCTTCTCGTCACGCCCGCGCGGCGAATTCTGCAATGGCCGCGGCTGATGCAGGTGCGCCGCATGATCGGCGTCGCGGCTTTCACCTATGCCGCCGCCCATCTCACGCTCTACATAACGGACGAGGCCTTCGACCTTCGCAAGGTCGCAACCGAAATCCTGCTGCGGATCTATCTGACAATCGGATTTGCGGCGCTGCTGATCCTGACGGCTCTGGCGTCGACATCGACCAACGGCATGATCCGCCGTCTCGGCGGCAAGAATTGGCGCCGGTTGCATCGCCTGGTGTATCTGGCAGCGTTGCTTGGAGTCGTTCATTTTTTCTTGCAGTCGAAGCTCAAAGTGGACGAGCCCTTTGTCATGGCCGGCCTTTTCGTTTGGCTGATGGGTTATCGGCTGGTCATGTGGTTTGGCGCGATTGACGGAAAGCTCGCGGCTTGGTGGCCGACGATCCTTGCGCTCGCCGCCGCCGCCGCGACGGCAATTGGCGAATCGATCTATTACTGGATCAAGGTCGGCGTTTCGCCGCTGCGAGTGCTGGAGACCAATCTCAGTTTCGATCCGAATATCCGGCCGGCGTGGTTCGTTCTCGCCATCTGTCTGATCGTTGCCGCGGCGGGCGCATTGCGACCGTTCCTCAGCGGCACCGGATGGCGCTGGCGCAAGGCATGACGATTTGCCGGAGCCGGGCGTTTCGGCCATTCGAGAGAGCAGCCAACAGGAGGACAGCATGAAGAACCGTGGTCTGAGCAATCCCGGGCGGACTGCCATCATCTGCCTCATATTGGTTGTCGCTTCGGTCATCAGCATTCTCTGGGGCATCGTCGAGATGAATGCGCTGGGCCATGAGACCGGCGCAACCGGCGCTGCGATCGGCGCCGGCCTTGCTATTGGCATCATTTCCCTCGCCATGCTGGCTTTGTCTCTCAAAGGCGTGAAGATGGTCCAGGCGGTGCGCCGCGGCGATAACCGGCTCGCGCGCTGGATCGTGCCGGCGGACCGCTTCGACGCATTTCGCGCGTACAACAAGGAACGCAACGCGCTCGGTGCCGGTTATGGCAACGACTACAAGCCGCCGCGGCAATCGCCGCCGGACGGGGTCGAGGTCATTTTCACGACCGACGGCGTCCTGATCGGCGGCAACTACTTCCCGATCGTGACCACCGGCATGTACCGGTTTGCGGGCGTCCAGATAATCCCCGGCAACCCCGCGAGCATCGAGTTCGGTATACGCATGACCACGATGACGAATCTGACGGTCGTCATGGTGCATCAGCATGCCGGCGTCATTCGCGTGCCGATCGCGCCATCGGCCATGGCCGAAGCAGAGAAGGTTCTCGCGCATTTCCAGAAAGTGGAGCAACGCGAGATCGTGGTGCAGCCTGATATCTGGCGCAAGCGCATCCGCTGGGGATTGATCGCCACTCTGATTTCCGTCGTCATTGCGGCGATCGGATTCGGTCTCGAGGCCCTCGACATCGAAACCGGGATGATTTCGCTGCTCATGGCCGTGACCGGAACGATCGCGGCGATCGGCGGCCTCGTACTCGCGTTCCTCGGCTGGATGCTCCATCTGCATCAGCACCGGAAGCCGTGAGGGCGCGCGCACGTCCTAGTGGCGGCCCGATAGACTCATCACCGGCGCGTTAATACAATCCTTTGACATGGCCGAAGAGCGCGTCCAACGCCGACTTGCAGCGATTCTAGCGGCCGATATGGTCGGCTACAGCCGCCTGATGGGCGCCGACGAGACCGGAACGCTGACGCGCTTCAACGCGCTCCGCACGGAATTGCTGGATCCCAAATTTGCACAGTTTGGAGGGCGCGTCGTCGGGTCCGCCGGGGACAGCCTGCTCGTCGAATTCGCCAGCGCGGTCGATGCCGTGCAATGCGCCGTCGAGGCGCAGGAACGGCTTGCGGCCCGCAACACCGACTTGCCCGACGACCGCCGCATGGCATTTCGGATGGGCATCAACCTCGGCGACGTGATCGCGGATGCCGGCACGATTTACGGCGACGGCGTGAACATCGCCGCGCGTCTGGAGAGCGTGAGCGAAACCGGGGCGGTCGTCGTGTCGCGGTCGATCCATGATCAGGTGAAGGGGAAGTTGCCCTTCCGGTTCACCGATCTGGGCGAGCACGTGGTTAAGAACATCGCAGAGCCGATCAGGGCCTTCCGGGTCGATCGCGCCGAAAGGTCAGCGCCGCGGATGCCCATGCCGACCGAGGACCTGCCGCTGCCAACGAAGCCCTCCGTGGCTGTGCTGCCATTCGCGAACATGAGCGGCGATCCGGAGCAGGAGTATTTCTCGGATGGAATAACCGAGGACATCATCACCGAGCTCAGTCGCAATCGCGGTCTGTTCGTCATCGCCCGCAACTCCTCGTTCATGTTCAAGGGGCCGGCGGTCGATATCGCCGAGGTGGGACGAAAGCTCGGCGTCCGCTATCTGCTCGAAGGTAGCGTGCGAAAGGCCGGGAACCGCGTTCGCGTGACGGCACAGCTCATCGAAGCCGCGACCGCCAGCCATGTCTGGGCCGAGCGCTACGACCGCAGCCTCGAAGATATTTTCGCGGTCCAGGACGAAATTACCGAGGCCATCGTCTCGGCGCTTCCCGGGCGGATCGCCGCGGCGCTTGTCAACAAGTCGCGTCACAAATCGACCGAGCATCTCGACGCCTACGATCTCTATCTGCGCGGGCGCGAGCTTTCCGACCAGCATCGCCGTGACGACCTGCCGCGCGCCAAGGCACTGCTCGAGCAGGCAATCGCCCGCGACCCTGGTTTGGCGAGAGCCCAGGCGTTGCTGGCCGATCTCAATTTACAGACCTGGTGGCACACCGATGCGGCGAGCGACCTCGAAGCGGCGGAGAATGCCTCGGCAAGCGCGGTGCGGCTCGATGCCGACGACAGTCTTTGCCATGCGTGCCGGGGCCAGATCCTGTTGTTTCGCCGGGACTATGATGGCGCGCGTCATCATTTCGAGCGGGCGATCGCCTTGAGCCCGAACGACGCCGATATCGGGGCGATGATGGCGATCTTTTTGACGTACACGGGGCAACCAGAGGACGCAATCGCACAGGTTCGCCGGGCGATGCGCTTCAATCCGCTCCATCCGCAATGGTATGTCGAGACCCTTGGCATGTCCTCGATGATCGCGCGGCGCTACGAAGAAGCCGTAACGATCTTTTCGGGTATGCGAGAGCCCGCCTATTATGTGCATGGCTATCTCGCGGGTTGCCTCGCGATGCTCGGCCGCCACGACGATGCGCGCCGGCACCGCGAGCGTCTGCTCGAAATCAAGCCTGACTGGACGCCGAACCATTTCCTGAGAGATCCCTACCGGAACGCCGACGATATCGAACATCTCCGCGGAGTGATGCGGCTTGCGGCCGGTGTGAACGAATGAGCGATCTCGCCGGCTTGATCTGCTCGTATCGGCCACAGTTCGACACCAGTAGGAGCAGGAAGCTGTTGCAGGAAAGGGGGGCTCTGGAGGGGGAACCGGACAAATCATCCAGGGCGAGCGATATCTGGTTTCCAAAGTACAGTGATATGTATTGACAATACGATAAATCTAGTTATTTAGATATGTCATGGTTGTCGCGCAGAAGAGTCTGACTGAAGCTGAAGCCGCCGATGGCTTTGCAGCCCTCGGCAATCGCGCGCGTTTGCGGCTGCTGCGACTGTTTGTTCGCGCCGGCGATGAGGGCCTGAATGTCGGGGAGGCGGGACGCCTCATGGAAATGCCGGCCTCTACGCTCGCTCATCATCTCGCGGCACTTGTTCGTGCGGGGCTGGTTATTCAGGAAAGGCGCGGTCGCGAGGTCATCTGCACGGCCGACTACGCCGCGATCAAAGGTGCGGCTGCCTATCTGACTGAAGCCT
>JBBDWW010000392.1:0-2038 GCA_040902645.1 Dongiaceae bacterium
CGTCCAATGCGCTCATCGTCGGCTTCAACGTGCGTGCAAACGCCGCGGCGCGCGAGATGGCGCGGCGCGACGGCGTCGATATTCGCTATTACTCGATCATCTACAATGTGGTCGACGATATTCGCGCGATGCTGACCGGAATGCTCGCCCCACAGATGCGCGAGAAGTTCCTCGGCAATGCGGAAATCCGCGAGGTGTTCAACATCACCAAGGCCGGCAAAGTCGCCGGCTGCATGGTCACCGAAGGAACCGTCAAGCGTGGCGCCAAGGTGCGGCTGCTGCGCGACAACGTGGTCATCCACGAAGGCAGCCTGCGGACGCTCAAGCGCTTCAAGGACGAAGTGCGCGAGGTCAAGGAAGGCTTCGAATGCGGCATGGCCTTCGAGAACTATCAGGACATCCAGGTCGGCGACACGATCGAGTGTTTCGAGATAGAGGAAGTCGCCCGCGCCCTGGAGGCATGAGCCCGAGATGATTGCGCGGCAGCCCGAATCGGGGCCAAGCCAGCGCCAGCTCCGCGTCGGTGAAGAAGTGCGGCATGCGCTCGTTCGCATCTTCTCCGATGCGCATTGGCGAGATCCGGCTTTGTTCGACGTGAACATCACTTTGACCGAAGTGCGCCTCGGCCCCGATCTCAAACGGGCGACGGCGTTCGTGCTGCCGTTCGCCGGCGGCGATGCGAGCGAACTGGTCGCAGCCCTCAACCGTGCGGTCCCGTATCTGCGGCGCGAGCTCGGGCGTGCGATGCGGCTGCGCCATGTGCCCGACCTCGAATTTGAACGCGATCGGTCCTTCGACGAGGCGGCCAGGATCGCCGAACGGCTCGAGGATCCGGTCGTACGTCGCGATCTCGAGCGCGACGATGACGCCGACAATACCGGCAACGATGGGGGCGACGATACGGCCGGCTCCGGTTCCGATGGCGCGCCGACGTAAGGGCCAGCCGGTCTCCGGCTGGATCCTGCTCGACAAACCCGCCGGCATGACCTCGACCCGCGCGGTGACGGCGGTCCGTCGCGCCTTCGATGCGCAGAAGGCCGGCCACGCCGGCACGCTCGATCCGATGGCAACCGGCATGCTGCCGATCGCGCTCGGCGAAGCGACCAAGACCGTGCCGCATGTCATGGATGCGACGAAGCGCTATCGATTTACCGTGCGCTGGGGCCGAGCGACGGCGACCGACGATGCCGAGGGTGCGGTGATCGCGACCAGCGACGTGCGGCCGGATCGGGCGGCGATCGAGGCCGCTTTGCCGGCCTTTCTTGGCCGGATCGAACAAATTCCGCCCGCCTTCTCGGCGATCAAAATCGATGGCGAGCGGGCCTACGATCTTGCCCGGGCTGGTGCTGCGGTCGACCTCGCCCCGCGCACGGTGACGATCCACGGGCTCTCGATCCTCGACAGCAAGGACCCCGACCGCGCGGTCTTTCTCATGGATTGCGGCAAGGGGGCCTATGTGCGAAGCCTCGCCCGCGACCTCGCTGCATCCCTCGGCACCTGCGGCCATGTGGCTGAATTGCGCCGTATTTCGGTCGGTCCGTTCGAGGAAACGAGGGCGATTTCGCTGGAATCGCTGTTGGCGCTGGGGCATAGTGCCGCCGCCTCGAGCCATTTGCTCCCGGTCGAGACCGCGCTGGCCGACATCCCGGCGCTGGCCCTGACGGAAGCGGAGGCGAACCGGCTCAGAACCGGGCAAAGCGTAGGACTGCTGCGTCGCAGCGACCTCAACCGCATTGGCAGTCTGGAAAGCGGGGCGCTGGTTTACGCCACGTCCGGCGGCCGACTTGTGGCGATTGCCCGATACGAGGCCGGGGAAGTGAAACCGGTGCGCGTTCTGCACCTCTAGTCTTGTGAAAGGAAGAGACGATGTCGATTACCGCCGAGCGCAAACAGGCGCTCATTGGCGAATTTGCCACTGCCGCGGGCGACACCGGTTCGCCCGAAGTACAGGTTGCGATCCTGTCCGAACGGATTCGCAATCTCACCGATCATCTGCAGACGCATAAGAAAGATTTCCATTCGCGGCGCGGCCTTCTCG
>JBBDWW010000393.1:0-727 GCA_040902645.1 Dongiaceae bacterium
TTCTTTAACGGAACCGGCACTTTTCTGCCGGAAATCCTTCCGCTATGCACGTCGGGGCGCAGGGGGGGTCGTTGAGCGGCGCATGTTCCAGGAATTCGAACTGAAACTGCATCTGCCGGAAGGGCATGTGGCCGCGTTCCACCGCGAACCGCTGCTGCAGCGTCTCGCACGCGGCCCGGTTGCGACCCGCAATCTGCGCAGCATCTATTTCGACACGGCCGAGCGCGATCTTTCGAAGGCCGGCGTTGCGCTGCGCGTGCGGCGCGTCAATCGCCGCTGGATACAGACGATCAAGCTGCCCGTTCCGACCGCGAGCGCGCAGGTCCATGAAGAGATCGAAGCGCTGGTTCGAGGCGCGGTGCCGGAACTGGGCGCCCGCGAGCGCGATCTTTTTGCGCGCGCCTGCGATGCGGCGATCGATCCGGCGGCGTTCGCACCGATCTTCGAAACCCGCATAAGGCGCACGATCTGGCCGCTGCGTTTCGAGGAGACCGACATCGAACTTGTCTACGATCGCGGTCTGGTCGAAGCCGATGGGCGCGAGGAACGCATTTCCGAGATCGAACTCGAACTCGAGGACGGCACGCCGCGGCGGCTCTTCGACGTCGCGCTGATGCTGCTTCCCAATCATCCGCTCACGATCGAGCCGCGGACCAAGGCGGCACGCGGTTTCGCGCTCGTCGACCAGTGGCAGCCCGAACCCGTGAAGTCCGCGGCGCTGGCACTC
>JBBDWW010000393.1:737-14065 GCA_040902645.1 Dongiaceae bacterium
CCGACATGACCGTCGGCGCGGGTCTCATGGCCATGATCGAGAATTGCCTGCAGCTTTATCATCGCAACAGCGTCGTGCTGCGTCACGGCGACGATCCCGAAGGCATTCATCAGATGCGCGTCGCGTTGCGCCGCCTTCGGGCTTTGATCGGCGCCTGTCGCGACGTGCTGCGGGCGGATATGTTCGCGTATCTGACGGAAGAGCTGCGCTGGTTGCAGCAGCAGCTTGGCCCGGCGCGCGACTGGGATGTGTTCATCGCCGAGACGCTGGCGCCGATGCTGCACCGGCTGCCCGACGATGGCGATCTACCGATGCTGCAGATTGCCGCCGCGGCGCGACGCGAGGATGCCTATCGCCATGCCAAGGAAACCATCGACGGACGCCGCCATTGCGAGATCATGCTGCGCATCGGCGGCTGGCTCGCGAGCGAGGACTGGCTCGATCACGATGGCGATGCGCCCCTTGGCGATTTTGCGCGCGATCGGCTGCAGGGTCGCCATCGCCGGCTGCGCCGTTTCGGCAAAGCCGACAATCTGACCCTGGTCGAACTCCACGAGCTGCGCATCGCGGCCAAGAAGATGCGTTACGTGGCCGAGTTCTTCCGCCCGATCTATCCGCGCAAGGCGAGCAAGGCGTTCCTGCTGGCGCTGTCAGAGCTGCAGGACGATCTGGGTTCGATCAACGATGCGGTGGTGACTGAACATCTGATGGCCGATGTCGAGCCGTCGCTCGTTGGACAGATCGGCAAGGTCCGGTCGGCGCAGGTGCGCGCCCTTGTTGCCGGCTGGCAGGCGCAGCGCGTCGAGCATGATCTGATCCGCTTTCGCAAAATCTGGAACCGGTTTCGCAAATGCCCGGTCTTCTGGCCGAAACCGCCCAAATCGCAATCCGACGAGAGCGATCCCGATATACGCGGCCTGGTCGTCGACGATCGGCCCTAATCGAGATCGCGCGGTGCGATGAAGCGGCGCAGCGTTGCCTTCGCCGTGCCGATGTCGCGCCAGCGATCGATATAGAGATCGAAGACGGCGAGCCCGCCAGTTGGATATTTGCTGCGCAGCCGGCGCATTTCCTCGCTGCGGTCACCACCGCCCAGTTCCGAAGCGAGCGTCTGGATGCCCGGATTATGGCCGATCACCATGACCTGGTCGGCGTGAGCCGGTAGCCCGGCCAGCAGGCCGCGGATTGACTCGGGTGCGGCCAGATAGAGCACGTCTTCGAACCGGATGTCCGGCGGGGGCGTCCAGCCGGCCGACATGAGCTCGCAGGTCTCGCGGGTGCGCCGTGCCGTCGAGCACAGGACCAGACGCGGCATCATGCCTTCGCTCTCGATGAACCGTCCGATCGACGGGGCCGCGCGTCGGCCGCGTTTGGAGAGCGAACGCTCGAAATCGGACCCGTTCGGGTCGTCCCAGCTCGATTTAGTGTGCCGCAGCAGGTAAAGCCGCTTCATTCGCGCCCTTTCCGGTTTCGCCGATTCGGGGCCAGAGGGGCCGCGACAGGGCGGGCCGACATGATAAAATACATATTATGACATTAGTGTTGGAGACGCGGCCGGACGCCGGCGCCGCCGGGAACCGGATTCGCGGGAGCGACTTATGAACGAGATGGCCCTGCCCGACCGGGCGATCGGGGCGACCGACGAAAGCCGGATCATCAACCGCGAGCTCTCCTGGCTCGACTTCAACGAGCGCGTCCTCGAGGAGGCGTTCAACGTGCGCCATCCGCTGCTCGAGCGGCTGCGCTTTCTGTCGAGCTCGGCGAACAATCTCGACGAGTTCTACATGGTGCGCGTTGCCGGATTGCGCGGCCAGGTCGCAGCCGGCATCTCGACGCCGAGCGAAGACGGGCTCATGCCCTTACAGCAGCTGGTCGCGATCAACGCGCGCTCCGGCGATCTCCTGCGCACGCAGCAGGCCTGCTGGCGCGAGCTTCGTCACGAGATGCGCGAGGCGGGCATAGCCCTGGTCGATGCGGCCGAACTCACCGAAACCGAGCGGCAATGGCTCGACGGCTATTTCCAGGACGAGATCTTCCCGGTGTTGACGCCGATGGCGGTCGATCCCGCGCATCCCTTTCCGTTCATTCCCAATCTCGGCTTCTGCATCGTGCTCGAGTTGCGCGGCCGCGAAGAGGGGCGCCAGATGCGGGCACTCCTGCCTCTGCCCGCGCTCATCACGCGTTTCATCCGGCTGCCCGGCGAGCGCATCCGGTTCGTACCGCTCGAGGAACTGGTCGCGCTTTATTTCGACCGGCTGTTTCCCGGCTTCGATGTCATCGCGCACGGCCGCTTCCGTCTGATCCGGGACAGCGAAATCGAAATCGAGGAAGAGGCCGAAGATCTGGTGCGCCTGTTCGAAAGCGCGCTCAAGCGACGCCGGCGCGGCAATGTGATCCGGCTCAAGGTCAATGAAGGCATGCCGGAAGAGCTGCTCTCGTTCGTCATCGACGAGCTCGACGTGTCGCGCAGCGATGTTTTCGTGCTCGACGGGCTGCTCGGTCTTGCCAGCATCTCGAAGCTTATCGTCGACGACCGGCCCGATCTCAAGTTTCCGCCGTTCAACGCGCGGTTCCCGGAACGGATTCGCGACATGGGCGGCGACTGTTTTGCCGCGATCCGGCAGAAGGATATCGTCGTCCACCACCCCTATGAGAGTTTCGACGTGGTGGTGCAGTTCGTGCGCCAGGCCGCGCGCGATCCGTCCGTCGTGGCGATCAAGCAGACACTCTACCGCACCAGCGATGATTCGCCGGTGGTGAAGGCACTGATCGAGGCGGCGGAGGCGGGGAAGTCGGTGACCGCCCTGGTCGAGCTCAAGGCGCGCTTCGATGAGGAGGCGAATATCCGCTGGGCACGCGATCTGGAACGGGCCGGCGTGCAGGTCGTCTACGGGTTTCTCGAGCTCAAGACCCATTCGAAGATTTCGCTGGTGGTCCGGCGTGAAGGCGCGGCTTTGCGCTCCTACGTGCATTTCGGCACTGGCAACTATCATCCGGTCACGGCGAAAATCTATACCGATTTGTCATTCTTCACCTGCGATCCGGCGCTCTGCCAGGATGCCGTGCGCATGTTCAACTATATGACCGGCTATGCGCGGCCCGAGCGGATGGAGAAACTCGCGATCGCGCCGCTCACCTTGCGCCCGACCTTGCTTGGCCTGATCCGCGAAGAGATCGAGCATGCCAAGGCCGGTCGTCCGGCGGCGATCTGGGCGAAGATGAATGCGCTGGTCGATTGCGACATCATCGATGCGCTGTACGAAGCATCCCGGGCCGGCGTTTCGATCGAACTCGTGGTGCGCGGCATCTGCTGCCTCAGGCCTGGCGTGCCCGGTCTCTCCGAGAACATCCATGTGAAGAGTATCATCGGGCGCTTCCTCGAACATTCGCGCATCGTGTGTTTCGGCAATGGCAACCGGCTGCCCTCGCGCAAGGCCAAGGTGTATATCTCTTCGGCCGACTGGATGCCGCGCAATTTCGACCGGCGTCTCGAGGTGCTGTTGCCGATCGAGAACCCGACCGTTCACCAGCAGGTGCTGGACCAGATCATGATCGCGAACCTCAAGGACAACATGCAGAGCTGGGTGTTGCGACCCGACAGCTCGTACCGGCGCCTCGATCCGGAACCGGAACCGTTCAGCGCGCATACTTACTTCATGACCAATCCGAGTCTCTCCGGCCGCGGCAGCGCTCTCAAGCGCTCGCGTCAGGTGCCGAGCAGCCTCGAACTGGCCCGCGGCTGATCGAACCGCGGATGCCGGCAGCCAGGCGAGGTCGCAGCAGCGAACGTATCGGCGTTGTCGATATCGGGTCGAATTCGATCCGGCTGGTCGTGTTCGACGGCGAGACCCGCGCAGCGCAGGTCGTATTCAACGAAAAGGTTCTGTGCGGTCTGGGGCGCGGGCTCGACGAAAGCGGCCAGCTCCACGAAGAGGGCGTCGAACAGGCGCTCGCCAATCTCAACCGGTTCGTGCGACTGGCGCGCGCGATGGCGGTCGGCGAGCTGCATCTGCTGGCAACGGCGGCGGTGCGCGATGCCGCGAATGGACCGGAGTTCTGCCACCAGGTCGAATTACAATGCGGCGCGCCGGTGCGCGTGCTGAGCGGCGAGGAAGAGGCGAAATTCTCCGCCTCCGGCGTCGTCGCCGGCACCCCCGAGGCTGACGGCATGATGGGCGATCTCGGCGGCGGCAGTCTTGAGCTGGTTCGGCTCAATGAAGGGAAGATCGGCGCCTACGGCACCTTGCCACTCGGCCCGGTCCGACTGATCGGCAGTGCGCTCGGCGATCGCGAGAGCGCGCGCAAGATCATCGACCAGCATCTGACCTCGCTGCCCTGGCTCAACGAGATCGCCGGAAAGCGTTTCTATGCAGTCGGTGGTGCGTGGCGAAATCTTGCGCGCATCCACATGGAGCAGACGCATTATCCGCTGCATATCATCCACCAATACCGGCTGGGCCGCAGCGAGGGCGAGAACCTCGCGCGCGTCGTCGGCCGGCTCGGGCGACGCAGTCTTGCGACCATCCGCGGCGTCTCGCGCAAGCGGGTCGAAACATTGCCCTTCGCCGCTCTGCTGCTGGAACGGCTGCTGCGCCATGCAGCACCCTCGGAAGTCGTCTTCTCAGCCTATGGTTTACGCGAAGGGTTCCTGTTCAACCGGTTGACCCGCACCGAACAGCGCAAGGATCCGCTGATCGCCTATGCGCGCGAGCTCGGCACACGCGAGAGCCGGTTCGGCGATCCCGGCAAGGATCTTGCCGCCTGGATTGCGCCGATCCTGCCGCCGGCGGATCTCCTGTCGGAGAGGCTGGTGCGCGCGATCTGCCATATGAGCGATATCGGCTGGCGCGAACATCCCGACTATCGTGCCGAGCATAGTTTCTACCGGATCCTGCATCTGCCCGCCGTCGGCTGGAACCATCGCGACCGCATCTTCGCGGCGACCGCGATCTCCTATCGCTATGGCGGCGAGATGGCCGAGAACAGCGCGGTTGAACGACTGCTCGATGGCGACGGGCGGCGTCAGGCGATCGCGCTGGGCCTGGCGCTGCGGCTTGCCTTTTCGATCAGCGGCGGCGGCGCGACGGGGCTTCTGAATAACGCAGCCTTGCGGCTCGAGCCCGAACGCCTCGCGCTCGCGTTGCCGACCGGCGAGGTCGCGCTCTATGGCGAGGCGGTGAAGCGGCGGCTCGAAGCGCTCGGCCGGGCCCTGGATCGGCCAGTGACCTTTGTTGCGACCGACGGCGCTGCCAACCGCTGACAAAGGCGGTTTAAAGTTCGCGCCTCAGAGGCGAGGGGACACTGTGCTCTATCTGGTGCGTCACGGTGAAACGGTCTGGAACGCGGCCGGCCGCTATCAGGGTCAGAAGGACTCTCCCCTGACAGTTCGCGGGCGCGAGCAGGGAGCCTCAATCGGCCGCATACTTGCGAACGTCGCAAGTGCGTTGGAAAAACCTCTTCGCGCCTATATCAGCCCACTCGGGCGGGCGCGGGAGACGGCGGCGATTATGGGCCAATATCTGGCTCTCGACTGTGTTGACGAACCACGCGTCACTGAAGTCACAATCGGACCGTGGGACGGCATGATCGATTACGAGATCGAGAGCGAGTACCCGGGCGCCCTCGACGGCACCGATGCTTTCAACTGGTACTTCCGATCGCCTGGTGGGGAGCGTTTTGAGGACGTGCTGAAAAGGATCTCCGACTGGCTAAGCGAGGTTCAAACTCCGGCCGTCGTTATTTCGCACGGTTTGATAGGGCGGATCGTACGGGGTATCTATCTCGGCATGCCCAAGCGCGAAATGCTTGAATTGGCGGTACCTCAAAACGGCCTATATGTCCTCGATGCTGGCAGTGTCCGCTTTCTCGCCGAAGCGGATGTGCGAGCTTGACCGTCACCGCAAATCGCAAGCGGGTGGGAATTAGCCGTTCTAGTCGACGGCGATCTCGTCGATCATCGTCCGGTCGGTGCCGTCGATCGAGCGGATCACGCGATACTCGCCGCGATAAATACCCGGTTCGATCGGCCGTCCGTTCAATTTGTCGCCGACAAAGCCGAAAGCCAGCACACGGTTCTTTTCCGCGATGCGGTCGGTCTCCGCGATCACCTGTTCGCCCGGGCCGACCACGCGTCGGCGATTGGCAGAGGCGTCGGTCGGTGGGCTAGTATTCGCGCCTCAGAGGCGAGGGGACGCTGTGCTCTATCTGGTGCGTCACGGTGAAACGGTCTGGAACGCGGCCGGCCGCTATCAGGGTCGGCTCGATTCGCCACTGACCGAACGCGGTCGCGCGCAGGCCGATGCGGTCGGCTGGTTGCTCGCGAAGACGGTGCGCGCCTCGGAACGGAAGCTGCGCAGCTATGTGAGCCCGGCCGATCGCGCCCGCGAAACGGCGGCGATCATGGCCCGCCATGTGCCGCTCGATTCGATCGACGACGCGCGGCTCGGTGCCGTGACCGCCGGTTCATGGGACGGGATGACCGAACCGGAAATCGAAAAAGAGAATCCCGGCATCCTCGACGGCGCGGGTACGTTGGATTTGTTCTTCCGCGCGCCCGACGGCGAGCGCTTCGAGGCGGTGTCGGATCGTGTCGCCGACTGGCTGAAGAATTGCCAGGCGCCCGCCGTCATTGTGTCGCACGGTCTGATCCTGCGGATTGTCCGCGGCCTCCATCTCGGCATGTCGCGGCCCGAGATGCTGGCCTTCACGATGAAGCAGGATGCGATATGCGTACTCGACGATGGCGCCGCGCGCATCGTCGAAAACGATCCGCCCGCGCGTTAGGACGATAAAAACGGCGCGCGGTCCTATTCGATCGAGACTTCGATTACCTCGTCGATCAGTACCCGGTCTGCCCCGTTGACCGAACGGATCACCCGATACTCGCCGCGATAGATACCAGGGTCGAGCCGCTGCCCGTTCAATTTGTCGCCGACGAAACCAAAGGCCAGCACGCGGTTCTTTTCGGCGATGTGGTCGGTCTCCGCGATCACCTGCTCGCCCGGGCCGACCAGCCGCACGATCTCGCGGTCGCTCTTGGCGATACCGAACATGTGATACCAGAAGGCGATGACCTCGCCATCGGGCCGCGGCGGGGTCCGCGTATAGACGCCTTCCTCGGCATCCTTCACGTTCGGCATGACGTCGGAAAATCCGGCGATCAATAGTCCGGCCGGCCGGTATTCGAGCGCGGCCAGCGTGTCGGGCGCCCAGAGCGTGCCGCTGGTATCGCCGCAGGCCGCATCGCCTTCGCCGGTGAACGGATCGACGTTCTTGTTATTGTGCTTCACCATGAAATGCATGTGCGGAAATGTCGTGAGTCCGGACAGCCCGACCATGCCGATCGGCTGGCCGGCGGTCACCGTATCGCCTTCGCGCACTAGCACGCTGTTCTTCAGCATATGGCCGTACGCCGATTGCCAGCCATTGCCGTGCTCGATGATGACGGTGTTGCCGAGCCCATATTTGCTGATCTCTTCGCGGCTGTCGGTGTTGTCGACCACGGAAACGTCGTCGACCCCGTCGCGCGTCGCCTTGACCACGCCGTCGGCCGCCGCCAGCACCAGCACGCCTTCGCGCATGGCGACGAAATCGCGCACCCGCATATCGATACCGCGATGATCGTCGCCGGTCAGAAACCCGCATTCATGATCGCGCGTGCCGGGCCCGGAATCGTGATCGAAGTAACGCAGTACCCAGCAATCGGTGCCCATCTCGCATTGCAAAGGGAGCTGGAATTGCGGCGCGTCCTGCGCGGCGCTGTCGCCGGCACTCAACCAGGCGACGAAAGCGAAGGTCAGCGACAGCAGTATCATGCGGCCCGGCCGCAGCGTCCGGATCCGGGCAGCGACGACAGGCTTCATGGGCGGATCACCCCGTCCTTCTGTTTCGCGAGATCGATGGTGCGGATGCGGTGGCCGATCACCGCGAGTGCGAGCGCGCCTTTCTTGAGAGCGATGGCATCGGCACCGAAAATCTCGCGCCGCCAACCTTTGAGTGCCGGCACATCCGCGTCGTCATTGGCGGCGATGCGCTCGAGGTCGGCCGAGTTGGCGATCAGCTTCTGCGCAACCTCGTTGGTTTCGCAGCGCATCTTCAGCAATACCTTGAGCAGATCGACCAGCGGTCCCGATCCGTTGGCGCCGACCGGGCGCGGCGCGAGATAGGGGCATTCGCATTCCGGCAGCGCTTCGGCTTCGGCGATCGCCGCCAGCAGGGCCTTGCCGCTGGAACTCTCGGCAAAACCGCGTGGCAGACCGCGTGCGCGCGACAAAGCTTCCGCCGTTGTCGGGGCCTGGGCTGCAATATCGAGCAGCGTGTCGTCGCGCAGCACCCGGTTGCGCGGTAAATCGCGCCGGTCGGCCTCGCTCTCGCGCCAGCCGGCGACCGCGCGCAGCACGGCGAGATAGCGCGGCTTGTTGGTGCGGGGCCTGAGGCGCATCCAGGCGCCGTCGGGATCGACCTGGTAGGTCTTCGGGTCGGTCAGAATCGCCATCTCGTCCTCGACCCATTCGGTGCGGCCGGCCGCGGCGAGCTTCTTGTGCAGACGCTCATAGACCTTGCGCAAAGGGATGACGTCGCTCATCGCATATTCGATCTGGCGATCCGACAGCGGCCGGTGCGACCAGTTGGTGAAACGCTGGGTCTTGTCGATATGGGCGCCGGCCAGTTTGTTCGCCAGCGTCTCGTAGCTCGCCGCTTCGCCGAAGCCGAGCACCATCGCCATCACCTGGGTGTCGGCGAACGGGTGGGGCACCTGCTCGGCCATCTGATAGAAGATCTCGAAATCCTGCCGCGCGGCATGGAAGACCTTGATCGTCGCCGGATCGGCCATGAGGTCGTACAGCGGCTGGAGATCGATACCCTCGGCCAGCGGGTCGATCGCGGCGGCCGTCTCGGGGCCGGCGATCTGGACCAGGCAGAGCTGCGGGCGGTAGGTCCGCTCGCGCATGAATTCGGTATCGACAGCGATGAATTCCGCGCCGCGCTGGCGGGCGCAGAATTCGGCAAGGGCCACGCTATCCCGAATGGGGGTCATTGGGGTTTCCATTACACGATTTGGATGGGGGGCGGAAGGCGGCCGAAAAGGGCGCCTTGCCTTGACAGGACGCCGGTTTCCGTGCCTTTTCGCGCCGGTTTCTGGCGGGGACTTGGATGCATCGTTATCGGACGCATAACTGCGGCGTGCTGCGGAACGGCCATGTCGGCGAAACGGTTCGGCTCTCGGGCTGGATCCATCGCCGGCGCGACCATGGCAACCTGCTGTTCATCGATTTGCGCGATCATTTCGGGGTCACGCAATGCGTCGTCGATTCGTCGAACCCGGCCTTCGGCGCGGTCGGCGAAACCCGCCTCGAAAGCGTCATCACGGTCACCGGCAAGGTGGTGGCGCGCTCGGCCGAAACCGTGAACGCCAAGTTGCCGACCGGCGAGATTGAGCTGCAGGTAGCCGAGTTCCATCTCGAGGCGACGTCCGACATGCTGCCGCTGCAGGTCAACAGCGACGAGGATACCGGCGAGGACATCCGCCTGCGTTATCGCTTCCTCGATCTGCGGCGCGAGCGCGTCCACGCCAACATCATGCTGCGCAACAAGGTGATCGCCTCGGTCCGCCGTCGCATGCAGGACGAGGGCTTCACCGAATTCCAGACGCCGATTCTGACCGCGAGTTCGCCCGAAGGCGCGCGCGACTATCTGGTGCCGAGCCGCATCCATCCGGGTAAATTCTATGCGCTGCCGCAGGCGCCGCAGATGTTCAAGCAGTTGCTCATGGTCGCCGGCTTCGACCGCTATTTCCAGATCGCGCCCTGTTTCCGCGACGAGGATGCGCGCGCCGACCGTTCGCCGGGCGAGTTCTATCAGCTCGATTTCGAAATGTCGTTCGTAACCCAGGACGACGTGTTCAATGCGATCGAGCCGGTGCTGCATGGCCTTTTCGAGGAGTTCGCCAACGGCCGCATTGTGTCGTCGGCGCCGTTTCCGCGCATTGCGTTCGATCAATCGATGCTCCTTTACGGCTCCGACAAACCGGATCTTCGCAACCCGCTGCGCATATCGGATGTCATCGAACCGTTCCGCGGCGGCGGCTTCGGTATTTTTGCGAAGCAGATCGAAACCGGCGCCGTGGTACGAGCGATCCCGGCGCCGGGTGCCGCATCGCGGCCGCGCAGCTTCTTCGACAAGCTCAATGACTGGGCGCGCGGCGAGGGCCAGCCCGGGCTCGGTTACATCGTCTACGGCGAAGACGGACCCAAGGGCCCAATCGCGAAGAATCTCGATCCGGCGCGGCTCGATGCGATCCGCGAAGCAGGCGGTTTATCGGTCGGCGACGCGGTCTTCTTTGCCTGCGGGCCGGCGGCGAGTGCTGCGAAGTTCGCCGGTATCGTGCGCACGCGGCTCGGCGAAGAGCTCGGCCTGATCGAGGAAAACGCGTTCCGCTTCTGCTGGATCGTCGATTTCCCGATGTACGAATTGAACGACGATACGAAGAAGATCGAGTTCAGCCACAACCCATTCTCGATGCCGCAGGGCGGGCTCGAGGCGCTCGAGAAACAGGACCCGCTGACGATCAAGGCCTATCAGTACGACATTGTCTGCAACGGCGTCGAACTGTCCTCGGGTGCGATCCGGAACCACAAGCCCGAGATCATGTACAAGGCCTTCGAGATCGCTGGCTATGACGCAAGCGAAGTCGAGGCGCGGTTCGGCGGCATGCTGGCCGCGCTCAAGTTCGGTGCGCCGCCGCATGGCGGCTCGGCGCCGGGCATCGATCGCATCGTCATGCTGCTCGCCGACGAGCCGAACATCCGCGAGGTCATCGCCTTCCCGATGAACCAGCAGGCGATGGATCTGATGATGCTGGCACCGGCCGAAGTGCCGCCGGAACGGCTCCGCGAACTACACATCCGGCTCGAGCTGCCGAAGCCCAAATCGCGCTGACCGGCGCGCCCGCGTACCGATTGCGCGCCTGCCGGTGCGCCCCTAGACTCCGCCCCCGGTCGCATAGGAAGAGGACAGAAAGCTTGGCAATTCCCGCCGCTGACGGGTTCCGACTGCCCGCGCCCTGGGCGCCGCATCTGCGCTGCTGGATGGCGTGGCCGGCACGCGAAGAAAGCTGGGGCGAGGACCGCGAGGCTGCGCGCGAGGCCTATGCCGAGATTGCGGGCGCAATCGCGCGCTTCGAACCGGTCACCTTCATCGCCAAGCCCAAGAGTGTCGCCGAAGTATCGATCGCGACCGGCGAGAACGTATCGACCTTCTCGTTGCAGCATGACGATGCGATCCTCGGCCATAACGGTCCGGTCTTCGTCGTCGATCGGGACGGTACCGTCGCCGGCGTCGACTGGCAGTGGAACGCCTGGGGCGGCCGCTATATCGATCACGAGCGCGACGCCGCCGTCGCGGCACTCATCCTCGAACATCTCAAGATGCGCCGCTACGAACCGCCTTTGGTGCTCGATGGCGGTGCGATCGTCGGCGACGGCGAGGGCACGCTGATCGCGAGCGAGCGCGTCATCCTCGACCCGGCACGCAATGTCGGGCTCACCCGGAGCGACGTGGAAATCGTGCTGCGCGATTATCTCGGCATCGAAAAGGTGATCTGGCTGCCCGACGGGCTCGCCTGGCATGGCGGACCGGGCCATGTGGAAACCGTCGCCTGTTTTGCCAAGCCCGGGCTCGTCCTCGCGCTCGGCTCCAGCGACAGCGCTGATCCGAATTTCGCGCTGCTGCAGGAAAACCTGGCGCAGCTTCGCGCCGCGCACGATGCTGCTGGCCGCACGCTCGAAGTGGTCGAGATCGAACAGCCGCGCGCGCGGGCCGGGCATGACGGCAACCGGCTGCCGCTTTCCTATGTCAGCCTCTATGTGGCGAATGGCGGCGTCGTCATGCCGGCCTTCGAGGATCCGCAGGACAAGCGTGCCTACGAGGCGGTGTCGCGCGCCTTCGCCGGCCGCGAGGTGACCCAGGTGCCGGCCGGCGACATCGCCGACGGTGGCTCGGGCCTGCACGCGATCACGCTCGCCCAGCCCGACGGTCCGCCCGCCGCGCCTTGAGCGCGTTCATCCTGCCTTTAGGGCAATTTTCACCACAGAGACACAGAGAACAGCGAGAGAGATTCCTTTCTCTAAGATCTCTGTGTCTCTGTGGTTAAGGCATAACTGTCTGCTTTGAATTTCCCTCATCCTGAGCCCGTCGAAGGATGCGGGCCTCATGGTTCGACGAGCTCACCATGAGGATTTGCAGAGCACTAACGTCTCATCGTTCTCTGTGTCTCTGTGGTTAGACATAGGCTCCCTCATCCTGAGCTTGTCGAAGGATGAGGGCCTCATGGTTCGACTGGCTCACCATGAGGGTTGTGGAACAGCGCCCTCACGCCACGCGGTTGGGCGGCGCCTTGCCGGCGAAATAGGCATCCATGTTCTCGAGCGCCTTAAAGCCCATGGCGTTGCGCGTCTCGGTCGTAGCACTCCCGAGATGAGGCAGCAGGAACGCATTTTCGAGATCGCGATATTTCGGATTGATATTCGGCTCGCCGGTATAGACGTCGAGGCCGGCTGCGAACAATTTGCCCGATTTGAGCGCCGCGATCAGCGCTTCGTCGTCGACGATCGGGCCGCGCGCCGAATTCACCACGATCGCGCCGTCCGGCAGCATCGCGATGTGCGCCGCGTTGAGGAAGCCGCTGGTCTCCGCCGTCGCCGGGCAGTTGAGCGACAGGAAATCGCAATGCGGCAGCATGTCTTCCGCGCGCGCGTGAAAGACCGCGCCCTGTTCGAGTTCCGGCGCGAGCCGGCTGCGGTTGTTGTAATGGATCTGCATGTCGAAGGCGCGGGCGCGCTTGGCGAGCGCCTGGCCGATCCGGCCCATGCCATAGATGCCGAGCCGCTTGCCAGTGACATGGACGCTGAGCATCCCCGTCGGCGCCCAGGCGCCCCAGGTCTTGTTCCGCACCATGCGTTCGCCCTCGGAGGCGCGTCGCGCGGCACCGAGGATCAGCAGCATCGCGATGTCGGCGGTCGCATCGGTCAGCACGTCGGGCGTGTTGGTCACGATGATGCCGCGTGCCTTCGCCGCGTTTACGTCGATATGCTCGTAACCGACCGAAAAGGTCGCGATGATCTTCACACTGTCCGGCAGCTTGGCGATGACCTCCGCCGTCACCTTGTCGGTCGGGCAGGGCAGCAGCGCATCGGCGCCGGCACAACCGGCCACGACCTCGTCGCCGCTGGGCAGATGGTCGTCTTCGTTGAGCCGCGGCTCGTAATCGCGCTTGAGGCGCTCGGTGACGGCATCGGGCACCTTGCGGGTGACGAACACGACGGGCTTCC
>JBBDWW010000394.1:0-2026 GCA_040902645.1 Dongiaceae bacterium
AAACTATCTCGGTCTGGTCGATGCCACCGGTTTCGATTTCGGCACGCTGATGCTCCTGCTGGCGATGATCGTGGTCGGCGGCATGGGCACGCGCTGGGGCCCGATCCTCGGCTGTGCGCTGTTGATGGTCTTGAGCGAGTTCATGCGCGATTACCCGCAATGGCGAACCATGGCGGTGGGCCTCACGGTCATCGTCTTCCTGCTGCTCTGGCCGCGCGGTATTGCCGACGGGCTCGCGCGCCTTTTCGGACGTTCCACGAAGAAGCCTGCGTCATCGGCCGAGGCCAACAGCGCCGGGTGAACGCCGAACAACCGCGGCACGTTTTGTGCGACGCTCGATCGACATCGAAACGGAACAGACCATCATGACCAGAAAATCCGGCTTCCTCAGCCACGAACTCTATATGTGGCACGACACCGGCAGCGCAGCGATCTTTTATCCGGCGGGGCTCAAGATCCAGCCGGGCGAGCATGCGGAGAACGCCGAGACCAAGCGGCGCTTTCGCAACGTGCTTGAAGTGTCCGGCCTCCTCGACAAACTGGTCGACATAAGGCCGCGGTCGGCGACGGAAGAGGAAATCCTGCGCGTCCATACGCGCGACTATGTTTCGCGCATCAAAGCGCTGTCGGCTGACCGTGGCGGCGATGCCGGCGAGACGACACCGTTCGGCCCGGGCAGCTACGAGATCGCACTTTTATCGGCCGGCGGTGCGATCGCGCTGACCGATGCGGTGATGACCGGCAAGATCGACAACGGTTATGCGCTGGTGCGTCCGCCCGGCCATCATGCGGAGCCCGATCGCGGCCGAGGCTTCTGCATCTTCGCCAATATTTCGGTCGCCGCGCATCACGCGCGCCAGGCGCACGGGATCAGGCGCATCGCCGTGGTCGACTGGGACGTGCATCACGGTAACGGCACCGAGAAGATCTTCTACGAAGATGCCGAGGCGCTCACCATTTCGATCCATCAGGACAACTGGTATCCAGCGGATTCGGGGCACATCCATCAGACCGGCGAGGGGGCGGGCAAGGGCTACAATATCAATGTGCCGCTGCCGCCCGGCTGCGGCCGCGATGCCTATATCGCGACCTTCGAGCGCGTCGTGGCGCCGGCGCTGCGTCGCTTCCGTCCCGAACTCATCTACATTGCCTCGGGCTTCGACGGATCGATCTACGATCCGCTCGGCCGCATGATGGTGACGTCGTCGACCTACCGGAAGCTCACCCGGATCATGCTGGAACTGGCGGACGAACTCTGCGGCGGGCGCCTTGTTCTATCGCACGAAGGCGGCTATTCGGCGGCCTATGTGCCGTTCTGCGGCCTTGCGGTGATGGAAGAGCTCTCCGGCATCCCGACCGATATCGAAGATGTGTTCGCGCCGTTCATCGATACCTGCGGCGGCCATCAGCTTTACCCGCATCAGGACGAGATCATCGCGAAGGCGGCGGCTTTGGCCAACGCCATCCCAAAGCGCTGACCGGACTCGCGGGCGACAAAAGAGGGGCGCGATCATGACGGCAGCAAAACGCGGCACGATCCGCACGTCTGGCGGGGCCGATCTGGTCTATGAGATGCACGGCGCCGGCCGGCCGATCGTGTTCGTGGCGGGCCTCGGCGACGATCGCACGAGCTGGGCGGCGCAGATCCCCGATTTCGCGCGCGACCATCTGGTGGTCGCCTTCGACAATCGCGGCATCGGCGAAAGCTCGGGGCCGCCCGGTCCCTACACGACCGAACAGATGGCCGACGATGCACATGATGTCGTGCGCCATCTCGGCCTCGATCCGGTGGTCGCGATCGGCTCGTCGATGGGTGGTGCGATTTGCCAGCAATGGGCGCTGCGTCATCCGGCCGACATCGATCGATTGGTGATCACCAACAGCTGGGCCGAACAGGATCCGTTCTTCGCCGCGCTGATCGGCCACTGGATCTCGATGGCGGAGGCCAACCAGCCGCGCCATCTGGTCGAGAGCCTGCTGCTGTTCTGCCATTGCCCGGACTATCTGCTGCGCAAGCCCGAGACCG
>JBBDWW010000395.1:0-2016 GCA_040902645.1 Dongiaceae bacterium
GTCATCCTGTTCGGCTACCTGATCCAGAAGCATCTCGTCCGCGGCCTCACCTTCGGTGCCGTGAAGCGGTAGGGCATGAATCCGCGGCTCGAACTGAGAGATCTGTGCAAGCGCTTCGACAGTTTCGAAGCGGTCAAGGGCGTCAACCTTTCGCTCCGGCGCGGCGAGTTCCTCTCGCTGCTCGGACCTTCGGGCTGTGGGAAATCGACGACACTCTCGATGATCGCTGGGTTTCTCGAGCCCGACGGCGGGGAGATCCTCGTCGACGGCACGGTGGTCAATCGGTTGCCGCCGCAACGCCGGCGCATCGGCTTGGTATTTCAGGACTATGCTGTATTCAGCCGCCTGACGGTGCGCGGCAATCTCGCCTTCGGCCTTGAGGCGCAAAGGGTGCCGCGGGATGAGCGCGAGCGCAGGCTCTCGGCCATCGTCGACAAGCTCGATCTCGGATCGATCCTCGGCCGCTATGGCGGTTCGCTCAATATGAGCGAGATGCAGCGCGTGGCGATTGCCCGGGTTCTGGTCACGCAGCCGGAACTGCTGTTACTCGACGAACCGATGTCGAATCTGGACGCCGCGCTTCGGGCTTCGCTGCGCGGCGAGCTCAAGCAGATTCAGCGCGAACTCGACCAAACCATACTCTATGTGACACACGATCAGGTCGAAGCGATGTCGATGTCCGATCGCATCGCCGTCATGCGTGCGGGTGAGTTGTTGCAGGTTGGCACGCCGGACGAGATCTATCATCGCCCGGTCGACCACTTCGTCGCGGAATTCATCGGCGACCCGCCGATCAACCTGCTGCCCTGCGACGTATCCGTAGACGGCAGCGGCATCTCCGTCCGCACGGCATTGCACGGTCCGATTCCGCTGCCGGTACGCGATGTTCCGCCGGGCCGGCATTGGCTGGGGGTTCGGCCGCACCATTTCCGTCTGGTGACGGCAGGCGAAAGCGGTGCCGCGACCAGCGTCGTAAGGTTTATCGAGAACCTCGGCGCCGAGCATATTCTCCATGTCGATTACGGCGATCAGCTCGCCGCGGTGGCGGCGTCGCCGCGGTCGGCAGCGGTCGGCGATGATGTCTCGATCGCGATCGAAGCCGGGAATGCGCACCTCATTCGGGAAGATACTGGTCGCGTTGCGACGCCCGGAGGCCAGGTCGCATGAGCTGGCTCGACGTAGAGCATCTCTCGAAGTCGTTTGGCGAAGACACGCTTGCTCTCGACGACGTCTCCTTTGCATTGGAGAAAGGCGAGTTTTTCTGCATCGTAGGACCAACGAATGCCGGCAAATCGACTCTGCTCAAGACAATTGCCGGGCTCTATCGCCCCGATCGGGGCCGCATTCACGTCCAAGGCCGAGATGTCACGATGCTGCAGCCGAAGGACCGGCAGCTCAGCCTGCTGTTCCAGAATATCGCCTTATTTCCAACGCTGACCGGCTTCGAGAACATCGCATTTCCCTTGCGTACGGTGGGCATGCCGGCTGCCGATGTGACCCGACGGGTGGCCGAAGTCGCCGAGATGCTGAAAGTTCCTCATCTTCTCGATCGTCTGCCGCGGACGTTTTCCGGCGGCGAACAGCAGCGGGTCGCCATCGGCCGTGCGATCGCACTCAGCAGTCGCGTTCTGATGCTCGACGAGCCATTGACCAACCTCGACGCCAGGATCCGCATTGCGCTCCGGATCGAGTTCAAGGCTCTCCACCGCGATACCGGCCAGACCATGCTCTATGTAACGCACGATCAAGTCGAGGCCATGTCGCTGTCTGATCGCATTGTTGTGTTAAACCAGGGCCGGTTGCAGCAGATCGGCACGCCTGACGAGGTCTATCATCGGCCCGCCAACCGTTTCGTCGCCCAGTTTGTCGGTACGCCACCCATGAACATTGTGCCGGCCGAACTGACCGAGCGGGAGGGTCGCCCGATTCTGACTGGTGCCGGGTTCGAAGCCGATATCGAAGGGAATTATATACGAAACTAGACAGCGCCTTTAGTTGGGCTTTTTCTTCTTCGGC
>JBBDWW010000396.1:0-2004 GCA_040902645.1 Dongiaceae bacterium
ATCGAGGCGCAGCCTTCGGGCGAGATCACCGAATAGACCGCGTGCTCGAGCATGATGATGCGATTGGCGGCGGCGAGCGCGATGGCACCGCCCGATCCGCCTTCGCCGATGATCGCGGCAACGAACGGCACGCGGATGCGCAGGCACACTTCGATCGAACGCGCGATCGCTTCGGCCTGGCCGCGCGCTTCGGCATCGACACCGGGATAGGCGCCCGGCGTATCGACCAGCGACACGACCGGCAAACGGAACCGGTCGGCCAGATCCATCAGACGCTGCGCCTTGCGATAACCTTCGGGGCGCGCCATGCCGAAGCTGTGTTTGACGCGCGCGGTCGTGTCGGAACCCTTCTCATGCCCGATCAGCACCACGCTGCGGCCGCGGAAGCGCGCAATGCCGCCCTGGATCGCCGGATCGTCGGCAAAGGCGCGATCGCCCGAGAGCGGCACGAAATCTTCCACGAGCTGGCCGACATAATCGTTGAAATGCGGCCGCTCGGGATGACGCGCGACCAATGTCTTCTGCCAGGGCGTAAGCTTGGCGTAGGTCTCCTTGAGAAGACGATCGACCTTGTTCTGCAGCCGCGCGATTTCCTCGGCGATATTGACCTCGTCGTTCGAATCGGCCGCGTGGCGAAGCTCCTCGATCTTGCCCTCGAGCTCCGCAATCGGTTTCTCGAAATCGAGAAAGGTGGGCAATTCACCGACCCCGCGCGTGGTTCGCCGTCGCCCGAGACTCGCGCCGTGTCATTCCCGCGTCAACCGGTCCGCGCCGCGATCTGGTCGGCCTTCTCGACCAGTACGCGGGCCTGGCGGATCGAGGCGATGTCGATCAGCCGCCCGTCCAGCGCGACCGCGCCCTTGCCCTCGCGTTGCGCCTGCTCCATCGCGACCAGAATGCGCCGCGCCTTGTCGATTTCGGCGGCACTCGGGCTGTAGACCTCGTTGGCGAGCGGGATCTGCGAGGGATGGATCGCCCATTTGCCTTCGCAGCCGAGCACCGCCGCGCGCATGCCGCCGGCGCGATATCCCTCCGCATCCGAGAAATCGCCGAACGGCCCGTCGACCGGACGGAGCCCGTTGGCCCGTGCGGCCACCACCATGCGCGCGATCGCGTAATGCCACATGTCGCCCCAGTGCACGCTGCGCGCGCCCTTCGCGTCCGGATCCGTCAGCACCGAGTAATCCGGATTGGCGCCACCGATATTGGTCGTGCGGGCGCGGGTCGAGGCCGCGTAGTCGGCCACGCCGAAATGCAGCGATTCGTTGCGCGGGCTGGCGGCAGCGATCTCATGCACGTTCTGCATGCCGAGCGCGGTTTCGATGATCATCTCGAAACCGATGCGCTTCTTGCGGCCGATTGCCTGTTCGCATTGCGTCACCAGCATGTCGACGGCATAGACATCGGAAGCCGTGCCGACCTTCGGAATCATGATCAGGTCGAGCCGTTCGCCGCCCTGCTCGATCACCTCGATCACGTCGCGATACATGAAATGGGTGTCGAGGCCGTTGATGCGCACGGACAGTGTCTTGGTGCCCCAGTCGATATCGTTGAGCGCGGCGATGATGTTCTTGCGCGCCTGAACCTTGTCGTCCGGCGCGACCGCATCCTCGAGATCGAGGAAGATTACGTCGGCATCGCCCTTCGCCGCCTTCTCGAACAATTTGGGCTGGCTGCCGGGCACGGCAAGCTCGCTGCGGTTCAAACGCGCGGGTGCCTGCTCGATCAACTTGAAACTCATCGCTTCCTCCGGGATTCCGCCCTGTTGCGGGCGCGGCGTGGGACCGGTTCGGGGCCGGTTCGTCGAAACAACGGCGCCGTTCGGCCCGTCCCCATTCGAACCGTCTTGCGCGGCCCGCCTTCATGGCGCAGCCGCTCCGGCCCTGTCAATCGCCGCCCGAACCGGTCTTGGAACCGCCCTGCTTGCGCCCGCCGGGCGCGGCACGCTTGCGCTCGGCCAGCGGATGGCGGTCGCGCCCCAGGCTGCGCAGCCGTGCGCCGGCG
>JBBDWW010000397.1:0-2002 GCA_040902645.1 Dongiaceae bacterium
ACCACCATGGACGACGCGGCGCCGCGTGCCGACATTTTCGTCACCGCCACCGGCAACGTCGACGTGATCACGATCGATCACATGCGCGCCATGAAGCATCGCGCCATCGTCTGCAACATCGGTCACTTCGATTCCGAGATTCAGGTCGGCGCGTTGCGAAATCACAAATGGCACAACGTCAAACCGCAAGTCGACGAGATCGAATTCCCCGACGGCAAACGCATCATCCTTCTCTCCGAAGGTCGTCTCGTTAATCTCGGCAACGCGATGGGTCATCCGAGCTTCGTCATGTCGGCGAGCTTCACGAACCAGACGCTGGCGCAGATCGAGTTGTGGACGAATCCGGAAAAGTACGAGCGTCGCGTTTACACCCTGCCGAAAGCCCTCGACGAGAAAGTTGCGCGGCTTCACCTCGCCAAGACCGGCGCCCGACTCACCGAGCTCAGCGAACGTCAGGCGGCCTACATCGACGTTTCGCCCTCCGGTCCCTTCAAGCCGGACCACTACAGGTATTGATTTAGTGACGCTTGGGCCACAATCGTCGCACTGATTTCGCGTCACCCCTTTCATCGCGATTCACCGACGCGCTATACATGGCGGTGATTCGCGCGGGGCGCATCGGGGCAAGCGCGATTTCGGTCGCGGCCAATTCCACGAGTATCGGGATACGGCGGAAGGGGGTCTCTGCGTGCGTTGGCATGGCAGGAAAACGATCTCGATTCGCCGAGCCGGACAAATCGTCCTTCTCGCTACTGTCATCGACGTTGCTGTCACGAGCACGACCGTCGCAGAGACATCGATCGCAATTCCTTTTTTCAATCAGGATCTCGACACGACGCGCGTCGTGCTGATGGCCGCGCTCCTCGGCGCCGTCATCTTCACCATCCTTGCAACCATCCAACTTGTCCGCGCGCGCGATCGCGTCGAAGGTGAGAACGCGCGCTTGCGCCTGCGCGTCGGCGAATTGAAAGCCGCCGCCGATCGCGCCGAGGCGCTCGTCGACGAGGAGGATCAGCGGCTCGTCGCCTGGAGCGCGCCGGGCGACCCGCCGCTTGTCGCCGGCACCCTGTCGCCGTCTGCTGGCGCTCCCGCCGACCGCGCTGCGTTTCTCGCCTTCGGTCGCTGGCTGAAGCCGGACTCGGCGACCCGCCTGGAGCGGTTGATCGCTCGATTGCGGGAAAAAGGCGAGCAATTCCAACAAGTTATTGCGGCGTCCAACGGCCGCTTGATCGAGATTCGCGGTCGCACCGTCGGCGGCTCGGCCGTCGCGCGATTTCGAGATCTCACCGGCGAACGCCTTGCCCGCGCCGAGATAGAGGCGCGCCACGACGTGCTCGCCGCCGAAGTCGAAACGATGCGTGCAATGCTCGCGTCGGCACCGATGCCGATCTGGATGCGCGACGAGCATGGCGCGCTCGTTTGGGTGAATCATGCATATGCGGCCGCCGTCGAGGCCGAGGACGATGCCGAAGCCGTCGCGCATGGTCTTGAGCTCCTCGACACCGACGCGCGTCGTATCATCGCCGCCGCTCATCACGAGGCGCCGGTCTTCACCCGGCGACTGTCGGCCATCGTCGCCGGGACGCGTCGCATTTTCGATGTCGCCGACATTCGTTCGTACGGCGGCAGCGCCGGCATCGCTGTCGATGTGACCGAAGTCGAGGCGGCGCAGGCAGCGCTTCGCCGGGAAGTCGATTTCAACGCGCGCACGCTCGACCAGTTGCAGACGGCCGTGGCGATCTTCGGAGCCGACCGCCGCCTGCGTTCCTACAACGCCGCCTATCGGGCACTTTTCGATCTCGATCCGGCGTTTCTGGATTCGCTGCCCGACGAGTCGACGATCCTCGACCGATTGCGCGCTGCAAGAAAGCTTCCCGAACAGGCCGACTTCCGTTCGTGGCGTGCAGACCTCTTCTCGGCGTATCGCTCCACCGAGGCGCGCGAACAGTGGTGGCACATGCCCGACGGTCAGACACTCCGCGTCATCGCCAACCCGCATCCG
>JBBDWW010000398.1:0-1996 GCA_040902645.1 Dongiaceae bacterium
CATGGGTATAGATCTCGGTGGTCGCGATGTCGGCATGGCCGAGCATCTTCTGCACGCTGCGCAGATCGGCGCCATGATCGAGCAGGTGGCTCGCGAAGGCATGGCGCAGCACATGGGGCGAGAGCCGTTCGCGCGCGATATTGGCGCGCGGGGCGAGCATCTTGAGCAGCTGGCCGACGCGCCGGCGGGTCAGATGACCCTCCGCACCGGATGACGGAAACAACCAGGCCGACGGCACCCGTTTGCCGTCCTTGCCCTTGCGCAGGAAATGATCCCGCGCCGCGAGATAAATGCGCAGCGCATCGGCGGCGGGTTCGCCGAGCGGGATCATGCGCTCCTTGTTGCCCTTGCCGCGCACCACGAGAAACCGCACGTCGCGCATCACCGCAGCGATCGGCATGCCGACCAGTTCGGAAACACGCAGGCCCGTGCCGTACACCAGTTCGAGCATCGCCGCGAGCCGCGCGCCTTCCGGCCCCGGCATCGCCGCCGATGCGGCAATCAGCCGCTCGACTTCGTCCTCGCTGAGAACCTTCGGCAAGGGACGGCCGAGCCGCGGGCTGTCGAGCATCGCGGTCGGATCGTCGTGGCGCCAGCCTTCGGACAGCATGAAGCGATAGAACTGGCGCAGCGCCGAAAGCCGACGCGCCACCGTGCGCGGCGTCATGCCCGCCTGATCGAGTTTCGCGAGATAGGCGCGCAGTTCGTCGGCACCGGCCATGCCGAGTGGGCTGCCGGCGCGCGCCGCATGTTTTGCAAAGTCCTTGAGGTCGCGTTCGTAGGCCGCCACCGTGTTTTCGGCGGCATTGCGCTCCGCCCGCAACATCTCGACGAACGCCTCGAGATGCCGGTCGGCCGGAGGATGCTCAGATGCCGGCCGCGACAATCGCCTCAAAGGCGAGGCTGCGTGCCTCGTTGGTAAGCCCGACTTCGCGCAGGCTGCGCAGGACGCGGCTGAGCACAATCGGGCTCACGACACCCGGGCCACCCTCGCCGAGATTCAGCAGCGAGAGCAGCACGGTTTCGCCGCGCCGGCCACCCGCGGCGGCATCGGCGAGATTGAAGAAATACGCCGAATTGGGAATCGACGCAGCGCCGTCATTGCCGACCAGCACGTCGGAGGCATTGCCGACCGGCTCGCCGAGCCCGTCGAACACCGCGAACAGCCGCAGCGCATGATCTGCGTCAGCACCACCGGTTTGCTGTGTCGCGCGCCACGCCGCGAGCGAACTCGCATCCCACGACGCCGGATCGGACGCACCGGCGACCCGGGCATAGAGCCAGATCGTGGGCAGCGCTTCGGCCGCGACCGGATCGTTCGGCGCCATGCGCCGGATCAGCGCGAACCACGCGCCGGCCGCTTCGTTCTGTCCGAGCACATAGAGTGCGCGCGATGCGTCGACCGCGAACCAGGCAAGCCGGTCGGACGGTACAATCTTGCGCAGCTCCGGCAATGCGACCTGCGCCGCCAGGAGATAGCCGCCATGTTCGCGCCCGAGTTCGAGGCTGCGCTGGAGATAGCGCGCGCGCAGCGCCGGATCGGGCGCGGTCGCGGTCGCCTTATACAAAAGGGCCCGCGTGCGCGGCGGCACGACGCCGACAGCCTGGTCCATGACGGTATCGATCTCGTAGGCATCGGCCGGCTCGCTGCGATAAAGCTCGGTCAGCGCTTCGACCGGCAGGCTGCCGCGCGCCGCGGCCTGTTCGGCTGCCGCCAGCCGCAGTTCGGAGGCGAGCGCATCGTTCCGCGCCAGTGCCGCCAGCAGCAGCGGATCCTCGCTCTGGATCAGATCGGCGGGCGGTGCGAGACCGGCTTCGTCGAGCATGGTGAGATGCAGCGCGGTCGCTTCCGGCAGGCTGTCGATCGTCACGCTGTCGTCGCCGTCGAGCGCATTCATCAACGAGAAGAAAATCGGATCGTTTTCGCCCTGCTCGAAGATGAGGTCGCTCGCCAACGTCGCGCTGGTGCGATCGCCATCGACCATCTGGCAGAAGG
>JBBDWW010000399.1:0-1988 GCA_040902645.1 Dongiaceae bacterium
CGGCCTCGATTGCAGCGAACTGACCGAGATAATCGGCCGGCACGAATTCGACATTGTAGCCGAGCTTCTGCAGCAGCCCGCCGTATATGTACATGATGATGTTGTCGCCCGAGTAACCCATGATCACGAGCTTGATGGTCTCATCGGTTTCGGGAACCTGTGCTTCCGCCGGTGCAACCCAGGCGCCGGCGGAAATCAAAGCCGACAGCAGCACGCCGGCAGCCAGTTTTCGAACTCTGCGTACCATTGCTTTCCTCCCTGCATGGCAGGTCGCTGCCCCGTGACCGTTTGCCGGGCCGGGTTCGACCGTCCGCCATCCTAACTTGAAACCAATCGTTATCAATCAAAAAGTATCTTGTTAATGATCGTATTAACCATATTATTGAGCGAACCGGAGAGGGTCGATGGTGCAAAAAACGAGGAATCCTGTGGCACGTCGCCTGGCCATTCAGCGCCAGGTGCTCTTGGACGGCACGGTGACAGTCGAAACCCTCGCCCGCACGCTCGACGTGTCGGTTGCCACGATCCGGCGCGACCTGACATCCCTAGAGGAGGAAGGGCTGGTGCGTCGCACCCATGGCGGCGCCATTTTCCATCCGCCGCGCGGTGCCGACCAGGCGATGGATCTCCGAGAACAGATCGATCCGGAAGCGAAGGCGCGCATCGCTCGAACCGCAATGCAGCTCATCGAGCCCGATCAGACCGTGGTGATGAACGACGGATCGACGGTTCTGGCACTCGCGCGCGAACTGGTGGCCGCAAGAATGGCGCTCACGGTCGTAACCGCCGGTGTGAATGTTGCCGTCACCCTGTCCGAAAGTCAGACCATCACTGCCTATCTGCTGGGCGGGACGGTTCGCCACCGTACGCTCGGCACCTCTGGTCCGTTTGCCGAAGCGATGTTGCAATCGTTCAATCCCGATACGGCACTCATAGCGGCGGAAGGCTTCAGCGTTGACGAAGGCCTGACCTATTCCTACGAAACGGACTCTGCGCTTGCGCGACTTATGCATACCCGCGCCACAACGACCGTCGTTCTGGCAACCGCCCGAAAACTCCTCCAGCGCGACCGGATCACGGCGATTGTAGCCCGACAGGTCGATGTTCTGATTACCGACTGTAGCGACCGCGCCGTGCTCGATCCGTTCGAGCGGATCGGCGTGCGCGTGATCATTGCCGATCCGGCAACCGCTGCGGCCGCCCCTGGCCTGGTCGCATCGATCGATGCGGAGCCGGTCGAATGACCGCGGCATATTCCAGTCGAAACCAAATCGAATCGGAGGGATCGAACCGGATCCGGATTTCCTGTCGCGAACTCTGGAAAGTCTATGGCGAAGAATCCCGCGCGATGTTCAAGCGGACGCCGCTGCCCGACCCCGATCTCCTGCGTGCAAAGGGCATGATCGTTGCGGTGCAAGGCGCCACGATCGAGGTGGGAGAGGGCGAGATCTTCGTCATCATGGGGCTTTCAGGTTCCGGAAAATCAACGCTCGTTCGTTGCCTGACCGGGCTGATCGATGCGTCCTACGGACAGGTCCTGTTCGACGATCGCGATTTGAATGCGCTTTCCGAATCTGAGCTGATCGAGATCCGCCGGCATCGCATGGGCATGGTGTTCCAGCATTTTGCCCTTCTGCCGCATCTGACGTTGCTCGGCAATGTCGCCTTTCCACTCGAAATCCAGGGCATGGCAAAGCGCGCTCGCGAGAAGCGGGCGCTCGAAATGATCGAACTGGTGGGGCTCAAAGGACGCGAGGACTATTATCCCGGTGAGCTTTCGGGCGGGCAGCAGCAGCGCGTCGGCATCGCACGATCGCTCGCAGTCGAACCGGATGTGTGGTTTCTCGACGAGCCGTTTTCGGCACTCGATCCACTGATACGGCGCGAAATGCAGGATGAATTCTTGCGACTGCAGAGCCTGTTGTGCAAGACGATCGTATTCATCACCCACGATTTTCACGAGGCCATACGCATCGCAGACCGCATTG
>JBBDWW010000400.1:0-1987 GCA_040902645.1 Dongiaceae bacterium
AAAGGCGCTGCCTGGTGCGGGGGAATGCCGGAAAGGGAAAGTGCGGGAGCGGTCGCGACAATAACGGGCCGTAATCGACCGATTGTCCGGCGATGCGCTTTGCCAACAGATTGCCGGCATAGGTCGCGAGCGCAACGCCGCTGCCGATATAGGCGAGCGCGTAATGCACGCCATCCTGATAGGGCAGGGTGCCGAAATGAGGATTTCGGTCGTACGAGACGCAGACCCAGCCATGCCAGAAATGCTCGATGTCGACCCGCGCAAGCGGCGGAAACATTTCGGCGAGGCGCCGCACCATCCAGCGACGGCGTTCCGCATTCGATTCGGGTGTATCCTCGATGCCGCCGCGCGACCCAAACAGGATGCGATTGTCGGGCAGCAGGCGGTAGTAGAAGACCAGCCGGCGCGAATCCCAGATCTTGAGATGAGTCTTCCAGTTGACCGATGCCCGCTCGGCTTCGGTCAACGGTCGCGTCACGATGATGCTCGACAGCGCCGGCAACAACCGGCCGCGCAACTGCTCACTCAATTCGTCATTGGTATAGCCGTTGGGCGCGACCACGATCTCGCGGGCACGGACCGTGCCGCGCGGCGTTGTCACACGATAGCGGTCGCCCTCTTTCTTCCAGCCGAGAACGGGGGAGGCCTCGTGAACGACCGCGCCATGGCCGATCGCTGCGCGGGCGAGGCCGTTGGCATAGCGCAGCGCATGCAATCCGAAGCCTTCGCCGACATGCATCGCGCCGTGCGCTTCGCGGCTAACCAAATAGTCGCGTTCCAGCTCGTCGCGGCCGAGCATCCGCGCCTCGATCCCGAACTGGTCGGAGAGGAACCGACAGCGCGCGGCCATCTCGTCGAGGCGGCTGGGGCGGTGCGCGAGTTCAAGCCCGCCGGTTGGCGTTCGGTCGGCATCGATCTGCTCGCGCGTCAGGATGGTATCGACCAGCTCGACGGCGTCGCGGCTCATCGCGTAGATGCGGCGCGTCTGCTCGATGCCCCAACGCGCGATCCAGGTGCCGTAATCCTCTTTACCGATGCCCGCCGAGCAGAACCCGCCATTGCGGCCACTGCAGCCCCAGCCGACACGATTGGCCTCGAGCACATGCGCCTTGATGCCGTGATCGCGTGCGAGGTGGTAGGCCGTGGAGAGGCCGGTATAACCGCCGCCGACGATCGCGATATCCACATCGAAATCGCCGTCGACCGGCTGCGTCAGCGCGACCGATGGGCCAGCCGTCGCTGCCCAATAAGAGCTCGCATGCGCGGCACCGGGCTGGCCGAGGTCGATCGGTCGTATGGGCATGAAGAGGGTTCCGCCAAATCGAAACTGGCGCCCGTTATGCACGATCGGGGCTGCGCCTGCCAGCCGCTGGTTGCTAAAACGCGGCCGGCTCTCCTAGATTGCCGCCGGCCTGCCGGTCGCGGCTTTGCGGTCGACGAATGTCGGTCGGGGGAGTTCCATCGATGGTCACAGCGATCAGGGCCTGGGCCCGGCAGCTCACCGTGCCAGGCGCGCATAGCATTGCGCTGCTCTATGCGTTCGATTCGATGACCCGCGCGGCGTTGGTGACGGTCATTCCCCTTGAGGTCTTTCGCGTGCTCGGCAGTGCACGCGACATGAGCCTGCTGTTTGCGGCGACCGGCTGGGGCGGCATTCTCGCGAGCCTGCTGATCCCGACCATGATCCGCCGCTTCCCCGCGCGCCAGGTCTATATCGGCGCAGCGATTATGATGACCATGGTGCCGGTGCTGCTGGCCGCCAGCATGACCGTCAGCATCGCGCTCGCGATTCTTTTTCGTGCTTTCGCGGGCATCTGCTTATTGAACACGCTGAATTTGTTCATCACGGCCTATATCCCGCGCCAGCAACTCACCCGAACCGAGCCGCTGCGCTATTTCTACGCGGCCACCGCATGGACGCTGGGGCCGGTGATCGGCGGTTCGCTGCTGCAGTTCGTTGGTCCGCTTGCCGCCTACGGGTTCGGCT
>JBBDWW010000401.1:0-1982 GCA_040902645.1 Dongiaceae bacterium
CGCCATATCGCGGCCGACGACGAGGCAACCTCGCATCTGGCGACCGAGGCGGCGCGGGCCGCGCTGGCGGATGCCGGCCTTGCGGCCGATGCGATCGACCTGATCGTGCTGGCGACCTCCACCCCGGACGAGACCTTCCCCGCGACCGCGGCCCGGGTCCAGGCCAATCTCGGCTGCGGCGCGGGTATCGCCTTCGACGTGCAGGCCGTTTGCAGCGGCTTCGTCTATGCGCTGGCCGTTGCCGATAATTTTCTCAAGGTGGGCCAGTCCAAACGCGCGCTGGTGATCGGCGCCGAAGTGTTTTCGCGCATCCTCGACTGGGAGGATCGCTCGACCTGCGTGCTGTTCGGCGACGGCGCCGGCGCGGTGATCCTCGAGGCGCAGGAAGGGGCGGGCAGCACGGCCGATCGCGGTGTGCTCTCGACGCATCTCTACAGCGATGGTCGCTATCACGACATGCTCTATGTCGATGGCGGCCCGTCCACGACCGGTCTTGCCGGGCATCTCAGGATGCAGGGCAAGGAAGTGTTCCGCCATGCCGTCGTGAAGCTCGCCGATGCGGTCGACACCGCGGTGAATGCCAACGGCCTTACCGGTGCGGATATCGACTGGCTGGTGCCGCATCAGGCGAATCGGCGGATCATCGATGCGATGGCGCAGCGACTCGGATTGCCCGAGGAAAAAGTCGTGATCACGATCGACCGCCACGCCAATACCTCGGCCGCATCGATCCCGCTCGCGCTCGCCGAGGCCGCTGCCGATGGACGGCTGAAACCCGGCCATCTCGTGCTGATGGAAGCAATGGGCGGGGGTTTCACCTGGGGCTCGGCCCTGCTGCGCTGGTAACCGGCTCTCCACCCATCACACATCAATTCCGCGAGCGATCCCTCTGGAATTGACTGGGTTTCGGGAAGCGGCTAGCGTCATCAAAACGCCATCTCGAGGGGGGCATGGCACAGCGAACCGTCACGCGCGCGCAGCTCAGCGAGGCCGTATTCAAGGAAGTCGGCCTGTCACGCAATGAGTCTGCCGATCTGGTTGAGGCGGTTCTCAACGAAATTTCGGACACGCTGGCGCAGGGTGAGACCGTCAAGATCTCGTCCTTCGGCAGCTTCATCGTGCGCGAGAAGGGCGAACGCGTCGGACGCAATCCCAAGACCGGCGAAGAAGTCCCGATCAAGCCGCGCCGGGTTCTGGTGTTTCGCGCCTCCCATGTTCTGAAGGATCGAGTGAACCGCGGTGTCGCACGCGGCGAAGGCGCCTTCCCAGCCGGAGACGATGCATGAGCCCTGCCGAAGCCGCCAAGACGCGTCGCGCCGAAGATGACGAACAGATTCGGGCGGGCGGCGCGCCGTCGGAACGGCGCGGCAAGTCGGCCAATGCCTTCCGGACCATCAGTGAGGTCGCGGATGAGCTGGCGGTACCCCAGCATGTGCTGCGTTTCTGGGAGACCAAGTTCCCCCAGGTGAAGCCGCTGAAGCGCGGCGGCGGCCGGCGTTATTACCGGCCCGAGGATGTAGCATTGCTGAGCGAAATCCGGGCGCTGCTCTATTCGGACGGTTACACGATCCGCGGTGTCCAGAAATTGTTCCGCGAGGGCGGCGTTCGCCCGCGCGAGGAGAGCAACGATCATGCCGCCGAGGTTGCGCGGGCGGAACCGGTCGAGCCCGCGGCGAAGGTCGCGGCGAACGGTCATGGGGTTGCCGATGCCGCCGGCGCGCGCCACCAGTTGGCCGACGTGATCGCCGAACTGGGTGCGCTGCGCGACCGTCTCGCGCGTTTCCTCGACTAGAAAGTCATTACTCAGGATTTGCGGGGACCGCGGCCGGGCCAGCGCTTGGTGTGCGGCGGTTCGGTTGCGCCTGCGGTGTGGGGGCGGGTATATAGGCGCCGGGCGCGGCCCCTGGGCCGATCCCGTGGCTGTTCAGCCGATGTTCGGAGCGTAGCGCAGTCTGGTAGCGCACCACACTGGGGGTGTGGGG
>JBBDWW010000402.1:0-13716 GCA_040902645.1 Dongiaceae bacterium
ACATGAACAGCGTGTCGATCGGATAGGGGTCGCCCGCCCAGGCATTGTGGATGACCATGTGCATCATCCCGTGCAGCGCCAGCGGCGCATCCCACGAGAAGGCCTTGTCGATGCGCAGCGGTTTGCCGTTGGCATCGACCAGCAGCTTCTCGGGACCGCTCGGGAAACCGAGCGGCACGCCGGGCAACGCCGTCTCCGGTCGCACTTCGTTGGCATAGCCCGAGGGCTGCGCCGGCGGCGGCGACAGACGCGGGAAGGGCGGCCGATAGCGAAACCCGCCCGGCACGTCGATCGTGCCGAGCAGCATCTGCAACAGATGCAAGGCGCGGCAGGTGTGAAACCCGTTCGAATGCGCGGCGATGCCGCGCATCGCATACATGCTGACCGGGCGACCGAGAAACTTGCCGTGGCGTCCGCCGCTGGTGTCGGTCCACCAGTCGCGCACGTCGAGTTCGAACGCCTGCTCGAAGGCTGCGTAAGCGAGTTCGGCGGCGATGCGGCGGATGGTGGCGGCATCGATGCCGGTTCGTTCTGCGACGGCATCCGGCGCGTATTCGGGATCGAGATAGCGCTCGGCCATCAACTCGAAAGAGGGCCGTGCGCTGCGTCCGTCCGGCAAGCTGACGCGGCCGGTTAGAGCCGGCGCGCCGTCGGGCCGTCCGGCTTCGACCGCTTCCTGCCATTCGCGATGCCAGACCAAAGGCCGGCCATATTGGTCCCGTGCGAAGAGGCCGTGATCGGCTTTACCCGGATTGTCGACGACCAGCCAGGCGGCGTTGGTGTATTGCGCGAGATAATGCAGGTCGATCTTGCCGGCGCGCAAAAGTTCGTGGATCAGCGCCATCACGAACAGACCGTCGGTGCCGGGCCTTATGCCGATCCATTCGTCGGCGATCGCCGAATAGCCGGTGCGTACCGGATTGATCGACACAAATTTGGCGGGCCGGTTGTCGGGCCTGCCCCTCAGTTTGCCGAGACCGATCTTGATCGGATTGGATGCATGGTCCTCGGCGACGCCGAACATCATGAAATAGCGCGTGTGCTCCCAGTCGGGTTCGCCGAACTCCCAGAACGATCCGCCGATCGAATAGAGCCCGGCCGCCGCCATGTTGACCGAACAGAAGCCGCCATGCGCGGCATAGTTCGGCGTGCCGAATTGCTGTGCCCACCAGCTCGTCAGCGCCTGGCTCTGATCGCGCCCGGTGAAGAACGCGAGCTTGCGCGGATCGGTCTTGCGGATCGGTTCGAGCCAGCCGGTCGCAACCGCAAAGGCTTCATCCCAGCTGATCTCGCGGAACTCGCCGGCGCCGCGCGGGCCGACGCGCCGCAAAGGGCTGCGCAGCCGCGAGGGCGCGTTCTGCGTCATGATGCCGGCGGCGCCCTTGGCGCAGAGCACACCGCGATTGACCGGATGGTCGGGATTGCCGTCGATGTAACGGATGCGGCCATCGCGCATATGCACGCGAATGCCGCAACGGCAGGCGCACATATAGCAGGTCGTCGGCACGACCGCGTCGCGCACCAGCGGCGATGTGTCCACGGACGGTTCGCGATGGCGCAACTTCATGTCCCCAGAGAGATTCGGCCCGGCTGAAGCCTACAGCATCGCCGCCGCGACCACAGGCCCGAAGGGCCAGGACCCGGCCAACCCTTGTGCCAGCGTGCCGCCCGTGGCACCGATCGCGGGTGGCTGCGGCATCGCAGCCGATGCGCTTGTCGCGACCGTGTCCCCGGCGATAGGCTCGCCGCCATGCCGGAAACGCTCGATGCGCGCGATCTGAAATGTCCGCTGCCAGTGCTCAAAGCCCGGCGTGCCCTGAAACCGCTGGCCCCGGGCGATCTCCTGACGGTGCTCGCGACCGATCCGGGGGCGCCGAAGGATTTCGAGCATTTCTGTACGATGACCGGCTGCGAGCTGGTCGAGAGCAGCGAAGCTGGCGGGGTCTACAAATTCGTACTGCGAAAGCCGGCGGGCGCGTAAACGGCTCGCCCGCCCGAACGAGCGTTCAGCGCAGCGCGCCCGGTCGCGCGGCGGCGGCGGACTCGGTGTAATAAAGCTCGGCCCCGGGATGAAGCGGGACCGGCAGGCCGACCAGAGCGGTTTCGCGCTGGATCGATCGCCCGATCGGCCCGGTGCGATCCAGAATCGATCGCGTCGCCGGATGCCACAGCGACTTCGTCACCGCATAGACCAATTCGGGATCGAGATCGGCATTCACCAGCCAGAGCGCGCCGATGCCGATCGTGACCGTCGCGTCGACCCCCGCATAGAGATCTCCCGGGATCACGTCGACCAGGAGAAACCCGTATTGCTCGCGAAGTTTTCCGGCCACCTCGTCGTCGAGCGAGAGAAGGTCGATCGGTACGGTTTCCGCGAGCCCGGCGACGATCGGAATCGGGTGGCTGCCGATCGCGACGATGGCATCGACATCGTCGTTCGCCAGCATCGAGGCGGCATCCAGGGTCGAGGCGAAGACCGGCGTGTATTTGGTTTCATCGAGCCGGTAGGCGCGCAGAATGAGGCGGGCGGTGACGCGGCTGTCGGAGTTTTCGCCGCCGACGGCGATGCGCTTGCCAGCGAGATCGGCAACCGACACGAAACCGCTATCGGCCCGCACCACGAAATGGACGCTCTCCTGATAGAGATTGGCGACGACGCGCAATTTGTCGGCCACCCCTTCGTCGCGGAACACGCTCTCGCCGATCCAGGCCCAATGCACGAGATCGGCATTGCCGAGGCCTGAATCGATTTCGCCGGCCTGGATCGCGCGGATATTCTCGATGCTGCCTTGGGTCGTTTGTGCGACCGCGATCATGTCGGGGACGCCGCAACTGCCGCCGACATCGCAGGCGCGCGAGCCGGGCGGGTTGCTGATCGCGCCGGCGATCGCGGTGCCGATCGCGAAGAACGTGCTGGTCGGATCGCCGGTCCCGATCCGGAAATAGGTGAAGGCGGCGCTGGTGCCGGCGGATCCGACCGCGATCGCGCAGATCGCGGCGGCGGCAAGGCGCGTCAGCGTTCGCCGGCGGCCTCTTCCGCGAATTCGCTCCGGATTTGCCATCGATCGTCCGCCTGCCATTTCAACCGCCGGATTCTATTCGAAGCGTTTCAACGCCAGCACGCAGTTGTGGCCGCCGAATGCAAAGGAATTGGAGAGCGCGGCGCGTACCGTATGGCGTCGCGCCACATTCGGCACATAGTCGAGATCGCATTCGGGATCGGGGATAGTGAAGTTCGCGGTCGGGGGCACGATGCCGTCCGTCAGCGCGCCGAGAACGGCGATCAATTCGAGTGCGCCCGCCGCGCCCAGCGCATGCCCGTGCATCGATTTCGAGGACGATACCGGGATCGCATCGGCCCGCGCGCCGAAGATGCGGCGAATGGCGCGCGTCTCGGTCACGTCGTTGGCCGGCGTGCCGGTCCCGTGCGCATTCACATAATCGATCGCATCGGGCGAAAAATGCGCGTCGTCGAGTGCGAGCTGCATCGCGCGCACCGCGCCGTCCTCGCTCGGCTGGACGATATCCTTCGCATCCGACGACATGCCGGTGCCGGCAATCTCGGCGATGATCGGCACGCCGCGCTTGCGCGCGTGCTCGAGCGTTTCCAGCACGAAGATGCCGGCGCCTTCGCCGAGCACCATGCCGCGCCGATCCTTGGTGAACGGTCGGCAGGTATCCGGCGACATCACACGCAGCGCTTCCCAGGATTTGATGACGCCGAGCGTCATCGGCGCTTCGGTGCCGCCGGTGATCGCGGCATCCACAAGGCCGCGCCGGACCATGTCGAAGGCGATCGCGATCGCATGGTTTGCCGACGCGCAGGCACTGGCGACGACGAAGCTCGGTCCGGTGATGCCATACTCGATCGACAGATGGCTGGTCGGCGCGTTGATCATCAGACGCGGAATGGTCAGCGGATGGACGCGCGGAAAATTGTCGCCGTAGAGCCGCTGATAGCCCTCGTCCATCGTGGTCTGCCCGCCGATGCCGCTGCCGAGGATCGCCGCCGTCCGCATGCCCTCGGCCGCATCGAACGAAATCGCCGCCTGCGCGATCGCCTCGCGCGCCGCCACCATGGCGAATTGCGAGACGCGGTCGTAGAGCGAGAACTGCTTGCGGTCGAAATGCTGTTCCGGATCGTAGTTCCGGACCTCGGCGCCGATCGCGACCTTGAGCCGCTCGGTCGGGACATTGACCAGCGGGCCGATGCCGCTGGTCCCGGCCTGCATCGCCGCCCAGCAAGCTTGCGCCGTATGGCCCTGGGCCGAAATACAGCCCATTCCGGTAATGACGACACGGTTCATGAACGTCCTGACGCAACCCTCTAGCCGGTGCCCCGCCGGCTCTGGCCGGCAGGCTGAAGCTCGGCAATCCGCCGAACCGCAACGAGACGATTCTTATCATGGCCGGTTGGCCAGAGGGGCAATAGCCCGAACGTGGCCGCGTGTCACTGTCCGAGCTGGGCCCGACAGGAATCGACGATCGCCATGAACCGGCTCATCAGGGCCGGATCGGCGACGGCATCGGTCGCAAAGGCGACTACGAGGCTCTGATACTCCTCGTAGTTGAACTGGGCCTGGACGCCCGAATTGTTGCAGCGGCAGAAATTCGAACACACCGCTTCGGTGTCGGTGGCCATGCAGCTCACCATGCACTGGTCGTAGTCGCTCTTCATCTGGTCGATCGGAATCGGCTCGGCAAACGCAACCGGCGCCAGGAACAGAGTCACGGCGGCGGCGAGGAGCAGGCGGCGGATCATGGCGAGTTCCCTTTCGGTGTCGCTTCGTTGGTTGGCTGGCGGATCGAACCCATCCTAGTTGAGGAACGGGGCAATAACATGGCGGCCGATTGCGTCCGGGGCCGAAAATCGGCATTGTCCCGCCGCTTTGCGAGGGAACCCGTGCCGATGAATTTGTCCGAAATCTTTGCGCCGGGCCTGCTCGCCGGGCGCCGCGCCCTGGTCACCGGCGGCGGCACCGGCATCGGGCTTGCCATCGCGCGCGAGCTGGGCACGCTGGGTGCCGCCGTCACGCTGGCGGCGCGCAGCGAGGAACGGCTCGAGGCCGCGGCGCGCGGTCTGCGCGAAGCCGGCATCGACGCGAACGCCCGGAAGGTCAACATCCGCAAGGACGAAGAGGTGACGGCGCTGTTCGACGCCATGGCGGCGGCCGATGAAATGGCGGACATACTCATTAACAACGCAGGCGGCCAGTTTGTTGCCGATCCGCTGGATGTTTCGGCGAACGGTTTCCGGGCGGTGGTCGACCTCAATCTGCAGGGCACCTGGCAGATGACCCGGGCCTTCGCGGCGCGCCTGATCCCGACCGGCCGTAAGGGCTCGATCGTCAATATCGTGCTCTCGACTTTCGACGGCTCGCCGATGATGGTGCATTCCGCAGCGGCCCGCGCCGGGGTCGTCAACATGACCAAGTCGCTGGCCTTTGCCTGGGGCCCGAAAGGCATCACGATCAACTCGATCGCGCCGGGTACGATCGATACCGAAGCGCTCGATGCCTATGGGCGCGATGCAATGGTCGCCTGGGGCAAGCGGCTGCCGGTTGCGCGGCTCGGCGCGCCGGACGAGATTGCCTGGGCCACCGCCTATCTTTGCTCGCCGGCGGGCGCATACATCACCGGCACCACCCTGATTGTCGATGGCGGCCAGCATCTGATGGGCGCCGACCGCTGATGAGGATCGTATGAACAGCGTTATTCCCACTGCCGATTCAAAAAACCGTTCGAAGCGCATGGCGAACCTTCAGCGCCTGCTGCGGCCGCGGCATATCGCCTTCGTGGGCGGAAAGAATCTTTCGCTCGCGATCAATCTCTGCATCAAGCACGGTTTCGCCGGGCCGATGTGGATCGTGCATCCGAAATACACCGAGCTCTGCGGGCTCAAATGCTATCCCTCGGTCAGCGATCTGCCGGAGCCGCCGGATGCGACCTTCGTCGGCGTCAATCGCGAGTTGACGATCGACGTGGTGCGCGAACTCAACGCGATCGGCGCCGGCGGTGCCGTCGCTTATGCGGCGGGTTATGCCGAGGTCGGCGGCGAGGGGCCGGAACTGCAGCGTCGGCTGGTCGAGGCGGCCGGCGATCTCGCCCTCAGCGGACCCAATTGCTACGGCCTGCTGAACTATCTCGACGGCGCCTACATGTTCGCCTCGGGTTTCGGCGGCAAGCGGGTCGAGCGCGGCATCGCGTTCATCGGCCAGAGCGGCAATATCTCGCTCAACCTGACGATCAACGAGCGGTCGGTGCCGTTCGCCTATGTGATCACCTGCGGCAACCAGGCGGTGCTCGAAGTCGCCGACTATATCGACGCGCTGGTCGAGGATCCACGGATCACCGCCATCGGTCTCTATATCGAGGGGCTCAAGGACATACCGTCCTTCGCGCGGGCCTGCGCGCGGGCGTTCGATCGCGGCATTCCGATCGTCGCGCTCAAGGCCGGCCGCTCCGAGCTCGGCGCGAAGCTCGCGATGAGCCATACCAGTTCGCTCTCCGGCAACGACAAGCTCTACGACGCCTTGTTCCGCCGGCTCGGGATCGTCCGCGTGGACGCGATCGACGAACTGCTCGAAACGCTGAAACTCGTTTCGTCGATGCGGCCCTGGCCGGGCGATCGGCTCGCGGTTTTTACCTGTTCGGGCGGCGAAAGCCTCGTGACCGCCGATTTGAGCGCGCGCGAAGGGATCAAACTTCCGCAACCGAACCCGGCGCAATATGCCTCGCTGCGCGAGCAGCTCCCGAACTTTGCCACCATCGCCAATCCGCTCGACTACAACACCTCGCTCTGGGGCCACGAGGATCAGCTCACCCATTGTTTTTCGACGATGCTCGGCGAAACCTACGATGCCGGCATGCTGGTGCTCGATTTCTGGGAACAGGACGAGGAATGGATCGCCTCCGCCAGCATCGCGATCGACTCGCTGGCCGCTTCGTCGCGCCAGACGGGACGCCCCGCGATGCTCACCTCGTCGTTGCCGGAATCGATGCCGCGCAAGGTGCGCGACCGGATCGCGGAACGGGGCATCGTGCCGCTGCAGGGTCTCAACCAGGCGCTGCGAGCCTGGGCGTTCGGCGCGCGGCGCGCGCGGCAGGTCGCCGAGATTGAGGCCGCCGGTGGCAGCGCATTGACGCTGTTGCCGGAGGTCGCACCGATCCTCGATGGACGACGCCTGCTGTCGGAGCCGGCGGGCAAGGCAGCACTCGCCAAATACGGCCTGACGGTTCCCGAGGGCCGCGTGGTCTATGCCCAGGCGGCGCCAGCCGCCGCGTCGTCGCTCGGTTTTCCGGTGGTCGCGAAACTCGCCGAGCCGGTCCTCGCACACAAGACCGAAGCCGGTGCCGTCGCGCTCAATCTGCGTTCGGAATCGGAGGTTGCCGAGGCGATCGCCCGGATGGCTGCCAGCATCGACCGGTACAAGCCGGGCCTGCTCGCCGAACGGTTCCTGATTGAACGCATGGTCTCGGGCACCGTCGCCGAAATGATCGTCGGCGTGCAGCGCGATCCGCAATTCGGTCTCGCCATCGTGATCGGTGCCGGCGGCATTCTGGTCGAACTGGTCGGCGATGCCGCGATGCTGCTGCTGCCAACGCGCCGCGCGCTGGTCGAAGAGGCCGTGCGCGGTCTCAAGATCATGACGCTGCTCGACGGGTACCGCGGCAAGCCGAAGGGCGACGTGTCGGCTTTGGTCGATGCGGTCATGGCAATTGCCGCCTACGCCGACGCCAACCGCGACCGGCTGGTCGAACTCGACATCAACCCGCTGATGGTGCTGCCCGAAGGGCAAGGCGTCGTCGCGGTCGACGTGCTGGTGGTGATGGCGGAGGATTGAGAATTTTCCCTCGCTCCCGCGCAGCGGGGGAGAGGGATGCGTAGGGTTGGTGCGGCGAAGCCGCGCCTTACCCGGAGCAGGGTGAGGGGGTGCATTGACGGACCCTTACCCGGTCGCGCTCGCGTCGCTCACGCGACCACCCTCTCCCACGCCGCGGTCTGCCGCGGCCGACCTCGGCAATGGGAGAGGGTTATCAACGCCCCCTCAATCCGCCGTGACGATCTGCCGCTGCTCGCCGAAGCCGCCGATGCCGAGCCGGATCTCGTCGCCCACATTCAGATAGCGCGGTGGCTTCATGCCGAGCCCGACGCCGGGCGGCGTGCCCGTGGTGATGATGTCGCCGGGGTTGAGCGTCATGAACTGGCTCACATAATGCACGAGATGCACCACGCCGAAGACCATGGTCCTGGTCGAGCCGCGCTGCATCTTCTCGCCATTGACGTCGAGCCAGAGATCGAGCGCCTGCGGGTCCTTCACCTCGTCGCGCGTGACGAGCCACGGACCCAGCGGCGCGAAACCGTCGCCGCTCTTGCCCTTGACCCATTGCCCGCCGCGTTCGATCTGGAAGTCGCGCGCCGAGACGTCGTTGCAGATCGTGTAGCCGGCGACATGGGCGAGCGCGTTCTTCTCGTCGACATAACGTGCGCGCGTGCCGATCACGATCGCAAGCTCCACTTCCCAGTCGAGCTTGCTGCAGCCGCGCGGGATCGGCACGACATCGTTCGGCCCGGTCGCGGCACAGGCCTTCATGAAGAGAATCGGCTCGTCCGGAATCTTGGCGCCGGTCTCGGCGGCATGGTCGGCATAATTGAGCCCGATCGCGACGATCTTGCCGATATGCGCGACCGGCGGGCCGAGGCGCGGATTTCCCGTCACCTTCGGCAGCGAGGCCGGATCGAGCCGCGCCAGTTTGGCGAGCCGGTCGGGTGCGAGCGCCGTACCATCGAGTTCATCGAGATGGCCGGCGAGATCGCGCAGAGTGCCATCCGCATCGACCAGAGCCGGGCGTTCGGCACCGGGCGCTCCATAACGGGCGAGTTTCATGTCGATCCATCCGCAAGTTTGTGTCGCATCTTCGTCCTCAATAAGCGGATTGGCGGGTCGGGACAAGCGCGAGGCCGATGGCGGCGACAAGGCGGCTGGATTGGATCGGCGCGGCGCATCGGGTAGCGTCGGATCGAACGATCGATATCGAACAGGAGTTCCCGCCATGAAGGACACGCGCAAACCACCCGTCGCCAAACGAGCCGCCAGTAAACGAGACGATGCCAAACGCCTTGCCGTCGTGACCGGCGCCAATCGCGGCATCGGCCTCGAAATCGCACGCCAGCTCGCACAGAACGATCTGCGCGTCATCCTGACGGCGCGCAATCCGAAGCAGGGCCGCGCCGCGGCAAAGGCCCTGCAGAACGACGGTCTCGATGTGACATTCCATATGCTCGACGTGACCGATGCGACCAGCATCGCGTCCTTCGCCCGCTGGCTGCGCAAGACCGAGGGTCGGCTCGATGTGCTGGTCAACAATGCCGGGATCTATCTCGATGTCGATGCGAAGGGCTCGACCGAATCCGCTTTCGTCACGAGCCGCCGCAAGCTGCGGTCGACATTGGAGGTCAATCTCGAAGGCCCGTTCTTCATGATGCAGGCGCTGATCCCGCTGATGCGCGAAAACGGCTACGGGCGCGTCGTCAATGTCTCGAGCGGATCGGGTCAGCTCGACGACATGGGCGGGCATGAGGCGGCCTATCGCATGTCGAAGACGGCGCTCAACGCCGCGACCCGCATCTTCGCCGCCGAAACGAAAGGCCAGGGCATTCTCATCAATGCGATGTGTCCGGGGTGGGTGAGGACCGATATGGGCGGTTCGAACGCGCCGCGCAGCGTTGCACAGGGCGCTGACACGGCGCTCTGGCTTGCGACCTTGCCGAAGGGCGGGCCGAGCGGGGGTTATTTTCGCGACCGCAAGCCGTTGCCCTGGTAATGCGGATCGTTCGATAGAACCAGATCGGAATTGTCATGCAGATCGTTTTCGACGACGCGCAGCGCGGACACCGCCCGAGCAATTTTCTGGTTCGCGGTCGCATGAAGCCGGTGCCGGAAGTGCCCGCGCGCGCGGACTTCCTGCGGGATGCAGCGGAACGCGCCGGTCATCGCATCGTGAAGCCCGAGACCGACAGCACGAAGCTGCGCACGCGCATTCACACCGCTGACTATCTCGCCTTTCTCGAAACCGGCTGGGAACGCTGGCAATCATTGCCCGACGCGTCGCCCGAAATCATTCCGAACGTGCATCCCGATCGGCGCGATGCGCCTTATCCGGACGCGATCGTGGGGCAGGCGGGCTATCACATGGCCGACACCGCGGCACCGCTCGCCGGCGATAGCTGGCCGGCGATCCGCGCGAGCGCCGACAGTGCGGCCCACGCGGCGCGGCTGGTGCTCGACGGTGCGAATGTCACCTACGCGCTCTGTCGACCGCCCGGCCATCATGCCTTCGCCGATCAGGCCGGCGGATTCTGCTATCTCAACAACAGCGCGATCGCCGCCGAAGCCTTGCGCGAGGACCATGCGCGCGTTGCAATCCTCGATGTCGATCTGCATCACGGCAACGGCACGCAGGGGATCTTCTATCGCCGGGGCGATGTGATGACATTGTCGATCCATGCCGACCCGGCCGTGTTCTATCCGTTCTTCTGGGGTTACGCGAATGAAGGCGGCGACGGCGAGGGCGCGGGGTTCAATCGCAATCTTCCGCTGCCGCTCGGAACCGACGATGGGGGATTTCTGCAAGCGCTCGACTTAGCGCTCGCAGCGCTGCGCGACTATCGGCCCGGTGCGCTCGTCGTCGCGCTCGGTTTCGATGCGCATGAGAGCGATCCGTTCGCGGCGTTCAAGGTAACGACCGGGGGTTACGGCGAGATCGCGCGGCGCGTCGCCGCGCTCCAATTGCCGACGGTGCTGGTGCAGGAAGGCGGCTACGTATCGCCCGATCTGGGCGCGGCTCTGGTCGCGTTTCTTGCTGAATTTTCCACATAAACTCAATAATTTAGAGGGTGGTTGTACCCGCTGGACGCCGGCCCTATTTATGCGCCATGAAAAACATGACCCTTGCTGCCTTGGCGGCCGCGTTGCTCCTCTTTGGGGCAGGCCCCACCATCGCCGACGACGACGCGTTCGGGTATGACACCGTTCGCCCGGGCACGCGGTTCCTGTACGATTCGATCTCGCCCGGGCGCGATATTGCGCCCTCGGGGTCGCTGTCGGGACCGGGCCATGCCGGCCGTTCCGGACCGCTGAGCGGCACCGAAGGCCTCGGCCTTCGCGCGCAGCCGGATGCGGGACCGGGCGGTTATGAAGACCGCATCACCTGCGGGCCCGGCTCGCGCAACTACAGCATCGTGGACGAAGACCGGATTGCGCGGATCGAACCGCTCGCCTGCGGGCGCCAATAACACCGGCCATTAACGAGCGCACGTTACGAGCGCCCAAAACGATCACTCGGCCGGCGCTGGTGCCGGGTGTCAGAATTGAACTGACGACCTACCGCTTACAAGGCGGTTCCATCCCGTAGGCACCCCGCCGCCACCTTCCAGGTTGTCATTAGAGATCTCACCGTCCTTCTCGTTCGGTCGGGGAGTTGCAGCCTATCGGACAGGGCTGGTCCAATTCTCTTGTGCAACTGAATCGTCCCAGGACGAGCCAAGCGGCTGAAAGGTCAACCATGTTTCGGCAAGTTTCCCGTCTTCGATGCGGTACGCCTGCATTGCTGCGCGCGTCCGCACTTCGCCGGTCGCCTGGTCGGTCCACTTCATGGTGAAACGATACCAGGCACGATCATCGCCAAAGGCGTGATCGTAAACGATGATCCGGACATCGGGACGGTTCTTCCGCAATTCGGCCAGCTCGGCCGCGTAGTTCTCCCGGGTGACAGTTCGATCGCCCGCTTCGTCATGGCGAATGTAGAGCGGAGCGATACAATCCTGAACGAGATCGAATTCTCCCCGATGCCAAACCCGCTCCCAACGGTCGAAAAGGGAGCGCATCGCTTCCAGGTTAGGCATGAAAACATCCTCCGGGTGCCTGATCCGATCCGATCGTGCAGCCGCACCGTCGCATCATCGGCACGCGCCGACCGGCGATGGTGCCGGGTGTCAGAATTGAACTGACGACCTACCGCTTACAAGGCGGTTGCTCTACCGCTGAGCTAACCCGGCATGACGCCGATAAAGTCGGGTATACGCCGCGATCCACTAGCATACCACGACGATGCGGGCAAAGCCGGCGTCGGCCGGCGATCGGGCCGACCGCGACGCTCCTACTGCGGATGCGCCGCCAGCCACTCCTCGACGAGACGCTGTGCTTCCTCGAGTTGCGACGGGGTCATCTTCGAGGCGGCGACATCGCGGTTCCTGGCTGCGTGCTCGTGATCCTGAGCGGCGGCCAGGCTCCACCATTTGTACGCCTGAACGTAATCCCGCGTGACGCCGTGGCCTTTGTAAAACATGTATCCGAGGTTGTACTGCGCTGCTGCGACCCCCTGATCGGCCGCGAGCCCATACCAGTGCGACGCTTCCTTGTCGTCCGGATCCACGCCGGCACTCAAGTAGTAGATGACGGCCAGGTTGAACTGGGCATCGGCATGACCCTGTTCGGCGGCGAGGCGATACCACTTCACGGCTTCGTCGGGGTCCTGAATGACACCCTGGCCGAGGGCGTACATGAGGCCGACAATGGCCTGCGCATCTACGTTGCCATCCTCAGCCAGCGGCTTCAACAAACCGAAGGCCCTGTCATAGTTGCCGCTCTGATAGGCATCGCCGGCATCTTCAAACTGATCGGCCCACGCGGTCGCATTGATGCCTGCCAGCAGCACGAGGGCTGCGAGGAGGCGAAGCATGTGGTGCGGGACTTTCATTGCGGATGCGCCGCCAGCCATTCCTCGATCAGCCGCTTCGCCTTCTCGCGCTGGTCGAAACTCAAACTCGAATCGATCATCGTTCGTTCCTGCGAACTGGCCGCCTGACCGTGCGCGGCCGCGATCTCCATCCACATCTGCGCCTGCACCATATCTTTCGGCAGGCCTAGACCCTGGAGGTACATCTGGCCGAGCCGGTATTGCGACGCCGCGTCGCCCTGGTCGGCCGCGAGACGGTACCAGTTGGCGGCGGCGGTCGGGTCGGCTGCGACGCCGTAGCCATTTTCGTACATGAAACCAAGCTGTGCCTGGGCCGCGACGTCGCCCTGATCGGCCAGCGGCTTCGTCAAACTCAATGCTGTCTTGTAATCGCCCTGTTCGTACGCGGCGAACGCATCCACGAGATCGTCGGCCAGCGCCACCGCGTGTACGCCGAACAGCAGGAGGAGGGCGGCGAGGATCGGAGCCCCGAGGCGGGTCATCGGCGGATTACACACCCGATTTCGCGATCGGAGAAGACCCCGCGAACGGACGCCTAAGAGACTGCCGTGGCGACATGCGCCTGGATTCGGCCCGAGACCGGCCCGTCGCCGTACCTTGCTGCGATCGCGCGCGCCGCTGCGTCGGTCGCCGCGTCGAGGGCCCCGGCATCGCGGGCAACGATTTCGTTGCGGAGCGGCGTTCCCTGCGTGTAAGCGATCGCCGGATGGCGCGGCGTCGGCGCGACGCTGGTCTTCTCGATCGTCGCGACCTCGATCTCGGAAAATCCGGCCGCTTCCAAATCGGCGCGAATGGCCCTCGGGTCGTGATAGCCGTGCGGGGTACGGGCGAGAAACCTTGGCGGATCGTCCGGAAAATATGCCGCGAGCGCATCGGTCACGATCCGTGCAAAGTCGTTCTGCTCGATGCTGTCCCACGCATTGAACAGAAACCGGCCGCCCGGTTTCAAAACGCGTC
>JBBDWW010000403.1:0-1977 GCA_040902645.1 Dongiaceae bacterium
CAAGTTCGGTCTGATGACCGAGACGCTGGAGCCGGAAACCGGCAGCGACTGCACGCTGCTGACCGATCTCTACGAGTCCGGTTACGGGCAGTAGGCACGATCGGGGGCAAACAATGCGGGCGGCGATGCATTCATCGTCGCCGCCCGCCGCTGCCCGATCGTTCGATGACCCCGCATGAGGCACGCATGATGACGGCCGAGACGGTAGAAAAAGTCGGCACGGGGCAGACCGCGACGCGTCCGACGCGCGGCGCAAAACTCGTCGTGTCGCATGTATCCAAATATTTTCATCTGGCGAACGGGCTGAAGATCGAGGCGGTCGCCGATGTTTCGTTCGACGTGCTGGATAACGAGCTTTGCGTGTTACTCGGTCCCTCCGGTTGCGGCAAGTCGACCGTGCTGCGCATGGTCGCTGGCCTCGAGGAGCCGTCGATCGGCGAACTGAGCCTCGACGGGCGCGAGATTCTGGGGCCGGGCCGAGATCGCGGCATGGTGTTCCAGACCTACACCTCGTTCGACTGGCAGACGGTGCAGCAGAATGTCGAATACGGGCTGCGCCTCAACGGCGCATCCAGGGCCGAGCGTCGCGAGCGCGCGGCGCATTATCTCGAGATCGTGCATCTCACCAAGTTTCGTGACGCCTATCCGAGCCAGCTTTCGGGCGGCATGAAACAGCGCGTCGCGATCGCGCGCACGCTGGCCAACGATCCGGCCATCCTGCTGATGGACGAGCCGTTCGGCGCGCTCGATGCGGAGACGCGCTGGAACATGCAGGAACTGCTGATCCGGATCGTCGAATCCTCGAAAACCACGGTGCTGATGGTCACCCACGATATCGAGGAAGCAATCTTCCTCGCCGACCGGATCATCTTCATGAGCCGGCATCCAGGCCGCGTCCGCGAGAACATCATGGTCGATTTCAAGGACGGGCGGCGGTTCGACAACAAGGAAGAAGTGATCGAGATGCCCGGCTATTCGGTACTCGAACACAAGATCATGCAGATGATGCGCGAAGAAGGACACGGTTCGGACTGATGGTCCGCAGCCGGTTCCGGAACAAGGGAGGCTGATCCATGTGCGGCGTTTGCGGTTGCGGCGACAGCGACAAGCGAATCGACGGCGTGCCGGTCGCGCAAGGCCATAATCATACGCATCCGCATGACGATCATACGCACGATCATGCCCACGACGACGCGCATGTCCATTCGCACGCTGCACATGATCACAGGCACGAGCACCGCCATGGCCGCGCGGCGGTCGTACCGGGCAAGGAGTTCCTGCGCATCGAACAGGAAATTCTTTCAGAGAACGACCGGTTCGCCCACGTCAATCGCGCCTGGTTCGCCGAGCGCGCGATCCTCGCGCTCAATATCGTGTCGAGCCCGGGTGCCGGCAAGACGAGCCTGCTCGCCGAATCGATCCGCCGTCTTGCCGGCCGCCTGCCGGTCGCGGTGATCGAAGGCGACCAGGAAACCGACAACGACGCTCGGCGGATTCGCGAGGCGGGCGCCGCCGCGGTGCAGATCAATACCGGGCGTGGCTGCCATCTCGATGCGCATTCCGTCGGTCACGCCGCGGAACAGCTCGATCCGGCGCCCGGCTCGATCCTGTTCATCGAGAATGTCGGCAATCTGGTCTGCCCGGCCGCGTTCGATCTCGGCGAGGCCTGCAAGGTCGCGATCCTTTCGACCACCGAAGGCGTCGACAAGCCGATCAAATATCCCGACATGTTCGCGGCCTCCGAACTGCTGCTCTTGAACAAGGTCGACCTGCTGCCGCATCTCGATTTCGACGTCGAGGAGGCGCTCGAATATGCGCGGCGCGTCAATCCGACGATCGAGGCGATCCAGCTGTCGGCGCGCAGCGGCGAGGGAATCGATCTCTGGATCGACTGGCTGGAACGCCGGCATCGCGCGATCGTCCAGGCGCGCGTCGATGCGCTCGATGCCGAAGCATCCTCACTGCGCAGCCGTTTGC
>JBBDWW010000404.1:0-13487 GCA_040902645.1 Dongiaceae bacterium
TCGAGATCGCCGATACCTCCGAAATTCTGGCGCAATGGCAACCCGACGCGAAACGTTGAGCGAGGCCCTGGCCGAGACATGACCGGAAATCCGCCCCGTAGCCGTCACTCCTTGCGTACACCGAACGTGCCGCTGGCGCGTGCCTGGAACACATGGGAGGCCGGGCGCCCTGCCGAGATGTCGTTCCCGCCGCTCGGCATTCGGGTGACGCCGTTCGGCTATGCCGCGAGCGCCGGCAAGACGACGTTGTTTCCGTCCGGTCCGAATTTTCGCTTCGGCCGGCATGCGACCGATGCACGCCTGGTCGAGGCAAGCCTTTCCCATGCCGGCACCGACATCGACCTGCGCTACGTCAAGGCATCCGACTATGACTGGGTCGGCGAATGGCAGGCCACGAAGCTCGGCGAATGGGGCCTGCGCTTCTGGTTCCTGCTCTGCTTGTCCGCCGACGACGGCAGCGAATGGCGCTATGACGAGGCAACGAACATCGCAACGGTGACGATCGGGCCGCGGACGGTCGCGATCGCAAGCGCGCAGGCGCCGCTTCTGGTGACCGGCCATGACGATATCGCAGCGCTCGCCGCCGAGTATGAGACCAACGGCTACTGGTATCTCGAATCGCGCGCAACGACGGCGCCCTTGCTGGCGCTGCGCTTCAATTTCGACGAAACGCCGGCGGGCCGTTTCGCGATCGCAATTGCCGATCGCGAGGATCTCGCCTGCGAGCGCGTGCGCGCCTTGCTCGCAGCACCGACGCCGCAGCCGGTTCTGCCGGCGCAACAGGGAGACGCCGCGGGCGCGATCGACGCGGTGCGCGACGTGATGGGCTGGAATGCCGTCTGGGATCATGTGAACCACCGGCCCTATGTCACCTGCAGCCGCAACTGGGACCTGAAGAAGTTCGGCGGGTTCGGCTTCTGGCTCAACGACACGGCGGTCAACGCGCTGATGCTCGCTTTATTCGATTCCGGCCAGGCGCGAGAGAATGTCGCGACGCTCCTACTCGGCTCGACGCCGGCGGGCAATCTTCCCTGCCTCCTGACCGGCAACGATGCCTGGGTCGACCGGACCCAAAGCCCGGTCGTATCCCTGATCGTCTGGCAGATTTTTCGGCGCACGCGCGACCGGTCCTTGCTCGAACAGGCCTTCCCGCTGCTCGCGCGCAACCACGACTGGTGGCAGGCGACCCGCGACGGAAACAAGAACGGCATGCTCGAATTCGGTTCCTCGCCGGTCGGCAGAGGGCTCTATCTCGGCACCAAGCTTGCCGCCAAGGACGAATCCTTCATGGACAATTCCCCAATCCATGATGAGGCGCGCTGGGTCCCCGAGAGCCGCACGCTCGATTGCGAGGATGTCGGACTCAATTGTCTGGTCTGCGTCGATGCCGAGATTCTCTCTTTCATGGCGGCCGAACTCGGCGATGCGGACGGAGCCGAACGCTATGGCGCGCTCGCAACACGGATGCGCGAGCGCATCGGCGCGCATTTCTGGGACGAGAAGCGGCAGATTTTTGCGAGTCGGCTCTGGTCCGGTGCGTTCGTGCGCAGCCTCGCGCCGACCAGTTTCTATCCGCTGCTGGCGGGTGCCGCGAATGAAGCGCAGACAAAAGCGTTGCTCGAACAGCTCGACAATCCAAAGACGTTCGGTGGACGCTTCGGGCTGCCCTCGGTCAGCCGCGACGATCCCGCGCACAAAGACAATGTCTATTGGCGCGGCCGCATCTGGCCGATCCTCAACTGGCTGGTCTGGCAGGGGCTGCGCCGTGCCGGCCATCGCGATGAGGCGGCCCAGCTCGCCGCGCGCGGCTGGGCGATGTTTGAGGCGGAGTGGAAAGAGAAGCGGCTCTGCCCCGAGAACTACAATGCAGACACCGGCGCCGGACTCGATCAGCCGGACACTGACGGTTTCTATAGCTGGTCGGCTTTGCTGCCCTACATGATTGCGGCCGAGATCATGGATGTGTCGGCCTTCGACGGCTGGGAGATCGTGAACGCGCCCGGCGATGCGACGATCGGCCCGGTCGGTACGCCGGCGGGACCGGTGACGCTCGAGCGACGCAACGGCGTGGTGACCGTTCGGCGTGGAACGCGCGCGCTCTTCGCGACCAACATCCCCGGACGGCTGCACGGGATCGACTGGGCATCGGACCGGCTGCAACTCACTTTGCCCGACGGACGGACGGCCGGTAGCTGGATCCGCATCGCACATCGCGACGACGATAAGAGCGGCGCACCCGACCTTGCGCTGGCCCAACAAGGTGGACACGCGTTGTCCGCGAAAGCGGCGGGCGATATGGCGGAGATCGCCATCAATGCCGGCGATGGCGACAATGAGCTGGTTCTGCTGCTGAACCGAACATAGGCGTGGCCGCCCTGTCTCTGTTCGCCCGGTATGCATTGGGCCCCCTATCCGTCGACCCGTATGCGTTGCCTGGGCGGCCGCAGAATTCTAAGCTGGCGCGAGCGTCCCAGCCGGAGCGCATTGCATGAAAGCCGCCACCGCGAAAAGCACCGTGCTGATTGTCGTCGATGTGCAGAACGATTTCTGTCCCGGCGGCGCGCTTGCCGTTAAGGGTGGCGACGAGATCGTCCCGCTGGTCAACCGGCTGATCGACGAGTTCGCGCATGTCGTGCTGACGCAGGACTGGCACACGCCCAACCATACGAGCTTTGCCTCGCAACATCCGGGCAAGGCGCCATTCGAGAACATCGAACTTTCCTACGGCGCGCAGACCCTGTGGCCCGATCATTGCGTGCAGGGCACGATTGGTGCTGCGTTCCATCCCGACCTGCGCTGGACCAAAGCCGAGCTCGTCGTGCGCAAGGGATTTCACCCGCCGATCGACAGTTATTCCGCTTTCTTCGAGAACGATCGCGTGACGCCGACCGGCCTTGCCGGCTATCTGCGCGAACGCGGGCTAACCAGGCTCGCAATGGTCGGACTCGCGACCGATTTCTGCGTCGCTTTTTCTGCGCTCGATGCCGCTGGCCACGGTTTCGAGACAAGCGTACTGCTCGATGGATGCCGTGCGATCGATCTCAACGGATCGCTCGCCGCCAGCGAGAAAGCGATGCGCGATGCCGGCGTGAAGCTCACGACCGCCGCTGCCTTCACCGGCTGAAGCCCAAATTTCGACGCAAGCGGTCTGCTTGACAAAGCGCGCCAAGCCGGCCGATCATTTGTGTACGAACTATCGGAAACCGGCGGAATTTCGCCAAAAATAGGGCCTAGCGCGCAGATGGACGCCCCCCTTTATCTGCGACCCACCAGCATCGGCGAGGCGCTCCAGGCGCTCGCGATGCCAGGCATCCGCATTCTTGCCGGCGGCACCGATTTTTATCCAGCGCGAGGCGAGCGCCCGATCGCAGAGCCGGTCCTCGACGTGACCGCAATTCCCGAACTGCGCGGCATCGAGATCCGTCGCGATGAGATCCGCATCGGCGGCGGCACGAGCTGGACCGCGATCATTGCAGCACCGCTGCCCGCCTGTTTCGATGCGCTGAAACAGGCCGCGCGCGAGGTCGGTTCGGTGCAGATCCAGAATCGGGGCACGATCGCTGGAAATCTGTGCAACGCTTCGCCCGCCGCCGACGGCGTGCCGCCTTTGCTCACCCTCGATGCGTCGGTCGAACTCGTATCGCGCAGCGGCACACGCCGTCTGGCGCTCGCCGATTTCATTACCGGCAACCGCCGCACCGAACGGCGCAGCGATGAGATCGTCGCAGCGATCGTCGTACCGCGCTCGATCGACGGCGCGTCCTGTTTTCTGAAACTCGGCGCGCGGCGCTATCTCGTAATCTCGATCGCGATGGTCGCAGCGATCCTCGAACGCGACGGCAAAGATCGCATTGCGCAGGCCCGCATCGCCGTTGGCTCCTGCTCCGCCGTGGCGCAGCGCCTTCGCGATCTCGAGCGCGACGTGGTCGGGGTACCCTGCGCCGCAGGCATCGGAAAGCAGGTTGCGGCCGAGCATCTGGCGGCTCTGTCGCCGATCGACGATGTGCGCGCGACCGCCGCCTATCGCGTCGATGCGGCGCGAACCTTGATCGGCCGGGCGCTTGAGCGGTGTGCGGTGGACATCGCCCGCTGATGCCGACGACCGAATTCACTCTCAACGGAAATCCCGCGGCGATCGCAGGGCACGAAGGCACGCGGCTATCGAAGGCGCTGCGCGACGAGCTGCGATTGACGGGCACCAAGATCGGCTGCGATGCAGGCGATTGCGGGGCCTGTACGATTCTGGTCGATGGCGCGCCGGTCTGCGGCTGTCTCGTCGCGGTTGGACAGATCGCCGGCAGCCGGGTCGAGACGATCGAAGGGTTGAGCGCCGGTTCGGCCGTGACGCGCCGTTTGCAGGACGCGTTCCTGCGCCACGGTGCCGCGCAATGCGGCATCTGCACGCCCGGCATGCTGGTCGCGGCCACGCATCTGCTCGAACGCAATCCCGTGCCCGACGAACAACAGGTGCTCGATGCGATCGGCGGCGTGCTGTGCCGCTGCACCGGTTATCGCAAGATCATCGCGGCCATCCTCGATGCCGGAATCGAGTATGACAACGCGGCCGCGCTCGATGTACCAGCGGCCGGCCAAGCCGTCGGCGCGCGCATCCGTCGGCTCGACGGGCAGCGCAAGGTCGATGGCAGCGAGATCTTCGGCGCCGATGCCGCACCCGAAGACTGCCTGCTGCTGCGCGCTGTGCGGAGCCCGCATCATCGCGCGCGCTTCCGCTTCGGCGATCTCGATGCGTTTGTCGCAACACATCCCGGCATCGAACGCGTGCTGACGGCGCGCGACGTGCCGGGCATCAACTGTTATGGACCGATTCCGCCCTTCGCCGATCAGCCCGTCTTCCCCGAGCGGGAGGCCTTGTTCCGCGGCGAGGCGGTGGCCGCGATCGTCGGCGACCCCGCGACCATCGAGGCGTTCGATCTCGCGTCCTTTCCGGTCGAATGGGAGGAACTGCCGCTTTTGTTCGGGATGGACGAGGCGCTGGCCGAGGGTGCTGCGCTGGTTCAGGGCAACCGGCCGGGCAACATCCTGACTGCAGGGCGCGTTGCGCGCGGCGATCCCGAAACTGGCTTCGCGCGGTCGACAGCGGTTGTCGAAGGCATATTCGAGACCGGCTTCGTCGAGCATGCCTATATCGAACCGGAGGCCGGTTTTGCGCGCCGGGTCGGCGATCGAATCGAACTCCAGGTCGCGACGCAGGCGCCCTATATGAATCGCGACGATATCGCGAAGATCCTGAGCATCGCACCCGAAGATGTGCGCATCCTCCCGACCGCCGTCGGCGGCGGATTCGGTGCCAAACTCGACATGTCGGTGCAGCCGTTTATCGCGCTCGCCGCCTGGGTAATGAACCAGCCCGTGCGCATGGTCTATTCGCGCAGCGAATCGATCATGGTGACGACCAAACGCCATCCCTCGCGTATCGCGATGCGCATCGGCGCCGCGCGCGACGGCAAATTGCAGGCGATCGATGTGCGCGGTGATTTCAACACGGGCGCCTATTCCTCCTGGGGGCCGACTGTCGCCAACCGCGTGCCGGTCCATGCATCCGGCCCCTATTTCGTGCCGCATTACCGCGCGATCACGCGCGCGATCCATACGCATCTGGTTCCATCCGGCGCTTTTCGCGGCTTCGGCGTGCCGCAGGCGACACTGGCACAGGAACAGCTCTTCGACATGCTGGCTGACAAACTCGGCATCGACCGGCTCGAATTTCGCATCCTGAATGCACTTGCACCCGACCAGCCGACCGTCACCGGCCAGGTAATCGGCGCCGGTGTCGGTATCCGTGCCTGTCTCGAGGCACTGCGGCCACGCTGGCAGGAAACGCGTGCACGCGCCCACGATTTCAACCGCCGCAATGGCGAACCGATGCGGCGCGGCGTCGGCGTGGCCGGCATGTGGTATGGCTGCGGCAACACCTCGCTCGCGAATCCGTCCACGATCCTGGTCGGGCTAACGCCCGAAGGGCGCATCGCGCTGCATCAGGGCGCGATCGATATCGGCCAGGGCTCGAATACCGTCATCGCGCAGATCTGCGCCGATGCGATCGCCGTTTCGATCGAGCGCATCGACCTCGTGAGCGCCGACACGGACCTCACGGCCGATTGCGGCAAGACCTCGGCCTCGCGCCAGACCTTCGTGACCGGCAAGGCGGCCGAGCTCGCCGGACGCGAACTGCGCGCCGCGATCCTGCGGGCCGCCAATGCCGGCACCGATGCCGTGATCCGCTTTACCGACGATGGCGTGAGCGTGGTCGATAACGGAGCGACGCGGGCACTGCATCTCGCGGCCATGCCGCGCGACGCGCGCGGCTACGTGCTCGCCGGTGAAGCGACCTTCAATCCGCCGACCAGCGCGCTCGATGCCGACGGACAGGGCGTGCCCTATGCGGTCTATGGCTTCGGCGCGCATCTCGCCGAAATCGAAGTGGATATGGAACTCGGCACGATACGGTTGCTGCATCTGATCGCGGCGCACGATGTCGGCCGTGCAATCAATCCAACTTTGGTCGAAGGCCAGATCGAAGGCGGTGCCGCGCAGGGGCTCGGGCTTGCCCTCATGGAAGAGTTCTTCCCCGGGCGCGGCGAGAATCTGCACGATTATCTGATCCCGACCGCCGGCGATCTACCGGTCGTCGAATCGATCCTGATCGAGGATGCGTCGCCGATCGGGCCGTTCGGCGCCAAGGGCATCGGCGAGCAGGCGCTCATTCCGACCGCGCCCGCGATCATGAATGCGCTTTACGATGCGACGGGCGTTCGGCTGCATCGCGTGCCGGCGACACCCGATCGTGTGCGAGCCGCGATCCTGGCGGCGGAGACCCCTGTGCCGGAGTGCGCATCATGAGCGAAACCGCACACGACACCGCCTCCGTCACCGAGGGCAACGCCGCGCCCGAAGCGGCGAAACTCGGCGACAAGATCCGCTGCGATGCCTGTCCGGTCATGTGTTACGTGAAGCCGGGCATGACCGGCGCCTGCGACCGCTATGCCAATATCGGCGGGCGGATCGTGCGCACCGATCCGCATCTGCTGCTCGATCGCACCTTGAGCGGCGGTGGCGCCGTGGTGCCGTTCGGCAATGCCGCCCCCTGGGACGGCACATTGCTCGATCCCGAGCGGCATTTCGTGACCGCGATCGGCGCCGGCACCACCTATCCGGATTACAAGCCCGCACCGTTCATCGTCTCGGCGCGGATCGATGGCACCGACATGGTGACGGTCGTGACCGAGGGCATTTTCAGTTATTGCGGCGTCAAGGTGAAGATCGACACCGACCGGCATCTCGGCAGCGAAAGCAGTGCGGTGCGCGCGAAGGGCGAAGCAGTCGGCCATGTGACGACCGGGGAATACGGCTCGCAGATGATCTCGCTCGGCGGCGTGCATCATTTGACCGGCGGCAGCAAGAAGGAGGGCCGCGTCACCTGCGAGACCCTGCTCGATCTCTGCAACGGCAAGCCGGTCGAACTGATGGTCGACGCGGGCGCCAGCGTGATCGTACAGGCGGGCGAGCCGCCGATCGTCAACGGCGCGACCGAGGAACGCATGCGGGTCGGCTGCGGCTCGGCCACCATCGGCATGTTCGCCAAACAATGGTTCGGCAAGGTCGACGAGGTCGTAGTGGTCGACGATCACATTACCGGCGTGCTCTCGGAACATCAGGCCGGCCGCTATCTTGGTGCGACCGATACCGGCATCCGCATCAGGGGTCGGCGGTCGACGCCGGGGCGATACTTCCAGGTGGCGGCACCGGGCACCGGCTGGGGCGGCACCGACATCACCGATCCGCTGACCATTCTCGAACCGTTCGACCCGAAGCGCGCGCGGGCGGATCTTACCATGCTGATGGTGAGCACCACCGGCGAGCAGTTCGGCTTCTACCGGCTCGACGACGCGCTGCGTCCGGTCGAGGAAGAGCTGCCCGACGCGCTTCGTATCTCGGTCGAACGCATCAAAGAGAATTGCGAGCCGGCACTTTGCTCGGTGCTGTTCATGGGCGGCGCCGGCGGCAGCCTGCGCGCCGGCGTCACCGACAACCCGGTGCGTCTCACCCGTTCGGTCAAAGACGCTCTTACCCGCGTCACCTGCGGCGGCGCGCCGGCCTATATCTGGCCGGGCGGCGGCATCACCATGATGGTCGATGTGACGCGGGTGCCGGAGAACGGCTTTGGCTATGTGCCGACGCCGGCCCTGGTCGCGCCGATCGAGTTCACGATGCGGCTCGAGGATTACGCGGCACTCGGCGGCCATCTCGACCGCGTGCAGAAGATCGAAACGCTGGCGCGCGCCGATGAAACGTCCGGCGGCGAGATCGTCATGGCCGGGCGCCGTGCAGTCGCACCGCATGACGACAATCCCTGGCCGATCCGCCGCGACCCACAATCGGAGCCGTCGCGATGAACCGCGCGCAGATCCGGATGCTGCCCGACGGGCGCCGCCTGCATCTGCAGGACGGGCCGATCGACCTGATCGTCGAGGCGTTCGGCGCGCGCGACGACATTCAGCGCGCCTACGACGCCGCGACGGCGCGCTTTATGACGATTCTCGACGAACTCTGCGCCGAGCTGCCCTTGCTGCGCGCGTCGGTCGATGCCGGGCGTTGCAGGCCGGTCGGCGCTGTCGCCCGCCGCATGCACGATGCTGTCGCGCCGCTTGCCTGTTACGGGTTCATCACGCCGATGGCCGCCGTCGCCGGCACCGTCGCAGAAGAGACGCTGGCCGCGATGTGCCGCGCGGCGCCGAGGCTCGAACGCGCCTACGTGAACAATGGCGGCGATATCGCGCTGCATCTGACGCCCGGCACGTCATTCTCGGTCGCCCTGATCGACCGCCCCGACCGCCCGTCTCTGATCGGCACCGCACGGATCGATGCCGAGGAACCTGTCCGCGGCATCGCGACCAGCGGCTGGCGCGGTCGCAGCTTCTCGCTCGGCATCGCCGATGCGGTGACCGTCCTTGCGGCCACCGCGGCAAAAGCCGATGCAGCGGCCACACTCATCGCCAACGCCGTCGACCTGCCGGATCATCCCGGTATCGGGCGCGCGCCCGCGGACGCGCTTCAACCCGACAGCGATCTCGGCCCGCGCCTCGTGACGCGCCACGTTCCGGCTCTGCGCGACGACGAGATCGATCGCGCGCTGGCCGCGGGCGTCGCGCGTGCCCGGGCCCTGCAGGCGCGCGGGCTCATCGCCGGTGCCGCCCTTCATCTGCAGGGAGAGACGCGCAGCATCGGTCGGGCCGATTCGCGCGTCATGTCGCAAACCGACCGGAAAGAACTCGTTCATGGCTGATGTGGTCGTCCGCAAGAAGATCGTGACCGTGGAAGAAATCTTCCACGAGTTCGGGCCGAAGCCTGCGGTCCCGCAGCGACGCGCCGTCGCGCTCGCGGTGATCCACAATCCCTTTGCCGGCCGTTATGTCGCGGACATCGCCCCCTTCATGGACGATCTCAAGCCGCTCGGAATCACGATGGCGAACGCGTTGATCGCGGCGCTTGGCGGCGATCCGAAGGCGATCGAGGGTTACGGCAAGGGTGCCATCGTCGGCGCGGCCGGCGAACTCGAACATGGCGCACTCTGGCATGTGCCCGGCGGCTATGCGATGCGCGAGGCACTCGGCGGCGCGAAGGCGATCGTCGCCTCGACCAAGAAGGTCGGCGGGCCGGGCACGCGCCTCGACGTGCCGGTGACGCATATCGACGCCTCTTATGTGCGCAGCCATTTCGACGCGATGGAGGTCGGCATCGCCGACGCGCCGCGCGCCGACGAGATCCTGCTGGCGCTGGTGATGACGACCGGTGCCCGGGTGCATGAACGCGTCGGCGGGTTGCGCGCGGACCAAATCGAAGGAAAGGACGGGCTCCGATGAAGGCCGATATCCGCAAGATCGTCACCGTTTTGGAGGAAACCAGCCGGGAGCTCGATCGCACGGTTGAACCGCCGGTACGGCGGGCCGCTGCGATCGCCGTCATCGCCAATCCGTTCGCCGGGCGCTATGTCGAGGATCTCTCCGACCTGATTGAGATCGGCGAAGAACTCGGCAAGCTGTTGGGAGAACGTGCCGTCGCCGCCCTCGGTATCGACGGCGACAAAGCCGAGAGCTATGGCAAGGCGGCGGCCGTGGGCGAGAACGGCGAACTCGAGCATGCCGCCGCGATCCTGCACCCGAAGCTCGGCGCACCGCTGCGCAAGGTGCTCGGCAAGGGGGCGGCGCTCGTTCCGTCCTCGAAGAAGCGCGGCGGACCGGGCGTCTCTCTGGATATTCCGCTCGGCCACAAGGATGCGGCTTTCGTGCGCAGTCATTTCGACGGCATGGAAGTGCGCATCGCTGACGCACCGCGCGCCGATGAGATCGTGGTCGCGGTCGCCGTCACCGACAGCGGACGGCCTTTGCCGCGGGTCGGCGGACTTGCGAAAAGCGAGATCAAGGGCGAGGACGGGCTCCGGTGACAAACAGGCTCGCCCGACATTCGGCAACACCGCCAGCCGAGCCGGCGGTCGAATCCGACATGCGCACCGAGTCTTACCGGCTCGACGAACAGATCGGCTTCCTGCTGCGCCGCGCCAACCAGCGCCATCTCGCGATCTTCGCCGCCGGGATAGGCGCAAGCAGCAACGGCGACGGGCGCGATCTCACGCCGATGCAATGGGCGGTCCTTGCCAAGCTCGACGAAGAAGGTGCGACCTCGCAGAACCGGCTCGGGCGTCTGGCCGCGATGGACGGGGCGACGGTCAAGGGCGTTGTCGACCGGCTGACCGAACGCGGTCTGGTCGACACGCGCGCCGACCCGGACGACCGCCGCCATCGCGTCGTCGCCTTGACGGCGGCCGGGCGCCGCCTGGTGGCGCGGTCGCGTGCGGCGGCCGCCGCGATCACCGAGGAAACGCTGCGCCCGCTGTCCGCCGGCGAACGAAGCGCGCTGCTGGCACTGCTCAGGAAGCTGGCCTAGCTCGATCCTGCAATCCTCATCCTGAGCTCGTCGAAGGATGAGGGTGAGCAATGTCGATACCGCCTACTTCACCAGGTCCCAGAATTCCTTGGTTGAGTTGGTGCGCGGAAAGTCGCCCTGTTGCACCGGCTTGTCGAGAAACCGGCAGAGCGGCGCCCAGCCTTCCGCCACGCTGAAGACCAGAAGCCGGTCGGCCGGGATCGCATTCCGGACATCGCGACCATGCTGCTCGTAGATCGCGATCGCACGATCCTTGTCGGTCACATTGCCGCCGAATGTCTGTTCGGCGATCACTATGTTCGCCATATCCATGACGGCGCCAAGATGCGGGTTGGTGATCTCAGCGCGCATGGCCGGGATTTTCGCAATGGTCTCGGAAAAGCTTGCCCACCATTTCTCCGCCGGTCGCGTTGTCAGAATGACTTTCGCGTCGGGAAAGGCTGCGGCCAGTTCGCGCCAGTAATGTGCACTGGGCCAGTCGACCGTCGCGCGGAACCCGTCGAAGACAGCATGCCAGTCGACCGGCCGGCCCGCGGCTGCCGCATCCCAATGCGCGATCTGGTCGGGCCGCTTCAGTACCTCTTCCATATGATGGCAGGGCGAATACCCGAGCTGCTCCAAAGCCAGTTTGAGTGAAAGGGTGCCGGTGCGGCCGAACCCGGCTCCGATGACGCGAAGGCTCATGACAATCCTCTCTTCGAATTGTGTCGGGCGGTTGGTCGGGTTTCGAACGCTGACATTCTTCGTGCTAGCCCTTCACGAGTTCCGGCAGCCTTGTCGCCGGCGGGGTGTTGCGGCTGCGGGTGCTGCGCACGATGCCGTCGATGATCGTCATGCCGATTCCGGGCAGATCGCCGAGCCGGATACTGTCGAGCAGATCCCTGCCCGCCGAATGCTGCGCCTTGTCCATCAGCACGAAATCCGCGGCGCGGCCCGGCTCGATCAACCCGCAATCGAGCGACCGCATCCGCGCGGTGTTGCCCGTCGCGAAACAGACGGCGATTTCCGCCGGTACATCGCCGAGCGACGACAGCATCGCGATCATGCGGAGGATGCCGAGCGGCTGCACGCCCGATCCGGCCGGCGCATCGGTCCCGAGAATGACGCGCTCGAGCTGGCCCATTTCCTTCGCCGTGCGCAAGGTGAAGAGCGCGGCGCGTTCGTTGCCGTTATGCACGAGCTCGAGCCCGCGCTGGCAACCCTCGCAGATGCAGCGGATCTGATCGTCCGGCAGCGCGGTGTGGCCGCCATTGATATGACCAACCACGTCGGTATCCGCCTCGAGCACGACATCCTTGTCGATCAGGCCCGAGCCGGGGATCGACGGGCCACCGGTATGGATCGTGCTCTGGATGCCGTATTTGCGCGCCCAGGCGACCATCTTGCGCGCGTTCGGCCCGTCCTTCACGCCGCCGAGACCGACCTCGCCGAGATATCGAACGCCGGCTGTGCCGAGTTCTTTGAAATCTTCCTCGGTCATGCCCATTTCGATGACCGGTGCGCCGCCATGTACCTTGACGCCGCTCGGACGAAAAGCCTCGAACATGCGCTGCGCCGTGATCGCGAGCGCCTTGACGCCGACGATGTCTTTCGGGCGGCCGGGCATATGCACCTCGCCGGCCGAGATCATCGTGGTGACACCGCCATGCAGGCAGGAATCGATCCAGCCGATCTGGTTCTGCCGCGGCGTCCAGTCACCCGCGACCGGATGCACATGGCTGTCGATTAGGCCGGGGGCGAGCGCGGCGCCATTCGCATCGACGATGGTGGTGGCACCCTCAAGATCGAGATCCTTCGCCCGGCCGGCCGCGGCAATTTTTCCATCGACCGCGACGATCGTATCGGCATCGAGGATCGGCCGACCGAGATCGCCCGAGAGCAGCAACCCGATATTGCGGATGACGAGCTTGCCGGCGGTTGCGGAAGCTCCGGTTGGTTCGGCTGGCATTGCCGGTTCCTCCGATTGCGGCGTCCGCACGGGTATCGGCGGACGGGGATGACGGGAAACAGTATGCAAGCTGTGCCGTCCGCGGCAAGGAACCGGCGCGGGGCTCGCCGCGTCGGCTCGCAACGATCAGGCGGCCGGCTCCGCCGGCAGCGACAGACCGATTGCGGCGGCGCGCCTGAGTGGCAACTGGGCGATCAGCCCCCCGCCCGGCCGGCCTATCTGTCCGGCCTCGTACATGAACGCGAACACCTCTTCGGCCTGCGCCTCGGTCACAACAACGGAAAGAAAATCCACCTCGGTCATTTCGCTGCCGGTCATCGTGTGCATTGTGCCGCTGCCGCGGCCATGACTGTAATGAAGCGCGTCGAGCCCGAGACGCTCGTGCAAACCGCTTGCGACCTCGTGCGCTAGACCGCGCGCGATATAGGCGACGATCAGCTTGCGGCCTGTTTCGGCGTTCATCGCCGAGCGCCGCGTCGGGCCAGGCGATCGAGTACGTCCGGAGGAATGTAGGTTGCCGCCTTCTCGAGCGGCGTCACATACATGATGCCGATACCCGGCGTATCGAGATTGCCGG
>JBBDWW010000405.1:0-1944 GCA_040902645.1 Dongiaceae bacterium
GTGGCCGGAAACTGGTGGAGGCGCCGGGTACTGCCCCCGGGTCCGCTCCGCTTATTTCACAAGGCGTTTATCGTCATAGCCGGTTGCCCGGCAGGGCAAATATAGGGTCTGGGCCGCGGAATCGGAAGGGGCTGCCTTGATTTTGCGGCCGAGAGCCTTACCCAAGGGTTCCGGCCGCCGCCCTTGGCGCTGCCATGCGCCTGCGTCGGCAGGACGATAGGTCGGCAGGACGATAGACTGGGTTTCGGCGAATCGTGCGGGCGGGATCTCATGGCGGACGACAAGATGGCGGCGAAGGCAATGCGACCCCCGGCAGAATCAGCAATGTCAGGCGCAGCGGACCAATCAGGCCGCAGCGGCCTGCAGCGCGGCATGACCGGCGAACAGCTCCAGGAGCTGGCGGAGCAGGCGAAGGAAGAAGCCTCGACCCGGCGCGACACTGTGCCCGCGCTCGAGGCCATTCTCTACGAACCGATCCCGGTGCTCGATCGCGGCTTCGTCCGGGTGATCGATTACATGGGCAGCGACGGCGCGATCGTGCAGGCCGCCCGCGTCTCCTACGGCAAGGGCACGCGCAAGGTCAGCGAGGATCGCGGGCTCATTCATTATCTGATGCGGCACCGTCACTCGACGCCGTTCGAAATGTGCGAGATCAAGTTCCATGTGAAGCTGCCGATCTTCGTGGCGCGGCAATGGATTCGTCATCGCACCGCGAACGTGAACGAATATTCAGCGCGCTATTCGATCATGGATCGCGAGTTCTATCTGCCGGCGCCCGAGCATCTCGCGGCGCAGTCGTCCGCCAACCGGCAGGGCCGCGGCGACGTCCTGGAAGGCGACGAGGCGAACGAGGTGATGCGCCTGCTCGAGCGCGACGCGATGCGCGCCTATGACCATTACGAGCAGATGCTGAACGAGCGCGAGGACGGCACGGTGATCGATCCGGCGCGGACCGGGCTCGCGCGCGAGCTGGCGCGCATGAACCTGACGCTCAATTACTATACGCAGTGGTACTGGAAGATCGATCTGCATAACCTGATGCACTTCCTGTCGCTGCGCGCCGATCCGCATGCGCAATACGAAATCCGTGCCTATGCCGATGCGATGATCGATGTAATGAAACGCTGGGTGCCGCTGACGCACGAGGCGTTCGAACAGCATCGCCTTCATGCGGTCACATTCTCGGCCAACGCTCTTGCCGTGGTGAAGCGGCTGATCGCCGGCGAAAATGTCAGCGAAGCCGATAGCGGCTTGGGCAAACGCGAATGGCGCGAACTGATGGCGACCCTCGGGCGCGACGACCCAACGGACTGATGCGGCTTGTGGCGTTCGCCGTTCTGGCTTCGCTGGGAACGACGGCCGACGCGCGCGCCGACGTGGATGCCGATGAAGATGCCGATGCGGATATCGGCATCGCCGATGCGGTCTATGTCGACAAGAGCGAGCGGCGGCTCGATCTCCTGCGCGACGGCGAAGTGATCGCGAGCTTCGATATCGTGCTCGGCTTCGAACCGGAGGGCCACAAGACGGAAGAGGGCGACGGGAAGACGCCGGAGGGCACGTACCGGCTCGACTGGCGCAATCCCGAGAGCCGCTTCCATCTCTCGCTGCATGTCTCCTATCCGAACGAGGCGGATCGCACCCAGGCCGAGGCGCGCCGCGTCTCGCCGGGCGGCGACATCTTCATCCACGGCACGCCCGGTTGGGCGGGTGTCGCCAGGGACGACTGGACCTTGGGCTGCATCGCGGTTTCGAACGACGAGATCGAGACGATCTGGGATGCCGTGCCGGACGGCACATCGATCACGATCGATCCGTAGGCGATTTCCGGGGGCGGGGCTTCGGCACCGTCGGTTCTGCGCGGTCGTGGCGCCCGCAGCATGACAGGCGTATCGTCCGGCTTGCGGCGCAATGAACGCGTCGCTGGACAAGGGAGGTAGACAT
>JBBDWW010000406.1:0-1939 GCA_040902645.1 Dongiaceae bacterium
CAAATTGTATCAAGAACTAACGATCTGCCGGGCAGATCGCGGCGCAAGCGATCCGCCAACAGACGTGGCATTCGGTCTGATTCTTTAGTTCTGCCAATGCTTTAGGCTGCCAGACACCTGTCCACAGGGGTGCCATTTTTTGCGGTCGTGACATGATCGGGGCAGGGTGTTAGAAACCGCCCCTCCCGCTGTATTGCAGCGCAATATCAGGGTCCATCAATGGCCACCGACGTGCCCGGCTCGCATGGAGCCGCAGCCCCGGCCAACGGAAACGGACACCCTACCCCCGCCAGTACCGGCAGGCTCGCGCTGACCATCGGCGCCATCGGTGTCGTCTACGGCGACATCGGCACGAGCCCGCTCTATGCGGTGCGCGAGGCGGTCAGAGCCGCCGTCGGCCCGGAAGGGGCGATCACACAGCCGGTGATCCTCGGCTTGCTGTCGCTGATCTTCTGGGCCCTGATCATCGTCGTCACGCTCAAGTACATCGCGCTGCTGCTCCGCGCCGACAACAACGGCGAGGGCGGCACACTGGCGCTGACGGCGCTCATCTTCCGCGCCCTCGGCCGCGTCAATCCGTTCGTGCTGGCGCTCGGCATGATCGGCGCGGCGATGTTCTACGGCTCGACGTTGATCACGCCGGCGCTGTCGGTGCTCTCGGCGGTGGAAGGCCTCAGCATCGCGACGCCGGCTTTCGATCCGTACATTTTGCCGCTGGCCGCCGTCATCCTGATCACGCTGTTTGCGGTACAGTCGCGCGGCACGGCCAGCGTGTCGAAGCTGTTCGGGCCGGTCACGACGATCTGGTTCATCGTGATGGCGGTTGCCGGCCTGGTTCAGATCGTCGGCAACCCGGTGGTGCTACTCGCGGTCAATCCAATCTATGGCATCGCGTTTCTCGCCGATCACGGCATCATCGGGCTGGTGACCCTGGGTGCGGTGTTCCTGGTCGTGACCGGGTCGGAGGCGCTCTACAACGATCTTGGCCACTTCGGACGGAGGCCGATCCAGGCCGCGTGGATTTTTCTCGTGCTGCCGGCGCTGGTCATCAACTATTTCGGCCAGGGCGCGCTGCTGCTGGCGCACCCGGAGACCATCGAGAACCCGTTCTTCCTGCTGTTTCCGGAGTGGCTGCTCTACCCGATTATCGGGCTGGCAACCGCCGCCACCGTGATCGCCAGCCAGGCGGTGATCACCGGCTCGTACTCGATCACGCAGCAGGCGGTGCAGCTCGGCCTGCTGCCGCGCCTCGAAATTCGCCACACGTCGGCTTCGCTGGCCGGCCAGATTTACATGCCGCGCGTGAACTGGCTGCTGCTCGTCGGCGTGCTCCTTCTGGTCATCCTCTTCCGTACATCCAGCGGTCTTGCCTCGGCCTACGTGCTCGCTGTCGCCAACGCCGAGCTGATGTCGGCCCTGCTCGGTTTCATCGTCATCTGGAAGGTCTGGCGCTGGGCGCTGCCCCTTGCGGCGCTGGTTACGGTGCCGTTCATCTTTATCGACCTCGTCTTCGTGGTCGCCACGGCCATGAAGATTCTGGACGGTGCCTGGCTGCCGGTCGTCTTCGCAGCGCTCATCGTCCTCATCATGGGGACGTGGCGGCGGGGTACGCGTGTGCTGTTCGAGAAGACCCGACGCCTCGAGGTGCCGCTGGTCGAACTCGTCCAAAATCTCGAAAAGCATCCGCCGCCGCGCATCTCCGGCACGGCCGTGTTCCTGACCGGCGATCCGGATTCGACGCCGACCGCGCTCCTCCACAGCCTCAAGCATTTCAAGGTGCTGCACGAAAAGAACGTCATCATGACGGTCAAGTTCGTCGATACGCCGCGCGTCGAGGAGCAGGGGCGGCTGACCATCGGCGAGGTCGGCAACTCGTTTACGCGGATCACCGTCCGCTACGGCTTCATGGAGACGCCGCACCTGCCGAAGGCGCTCGCGA
>JBBDWW010000407.1:0-13216 GCA_040902645.1 Dongiaceae bacterium
CGATGCAGAAACCGTTCAAGTTCAACGACCTGTTCATTTACGACCTGGCCAATAACCACCAGGGCGATATCGAGCATGCTTCGAACATCATTCGGGGTATCGGCAAGGCAAATGAAATTGCCGGCGTGCGCGGCGCGTTCAAGTTCCAGTTCCGGCAACTCGATACATTCATTCATCCCGACTATCAGAAGCGCGACGACCTGAAGTTCATCAAGCGTTTCAACGAGACACGGATGGCGATGGACGAGTTCGCGGCGCTGGCGAAGCTCATCCGTGAGCAAGGCATGTACACGATGTGCACGCCTTTCGACGAAGAATCGGTCGGCGTGATCCTCGACATGGGTCTCGACATCATCAAGGTGGCGAGTTGCTCGGCCGACGACCGGCCGCTGCTGGAACGGGTAGCACGGACCAACAAGCCGCTGGTGGTATCAACGGCCGGGCTGCGCATCGAAGAGATCGATTGGCTGGTAAACTTCCTCGAGAGCGAGCGCGCTGACTTTGCGATGATGCACTGCATCGCCGAGTATCCGACCGACGACGATAAGCTTCAGCTCAATCAGATCGAGTTCCTGCGGGAGCGCTATCGCACCGTGCCGATCGGATGGTCAACACATGAAGATCCGGACAATACCGACCCGATCAAGCTTGCATACGCCAAAGGGGCGCGGCTGTTCGAACGGCATGTGGGGATCAAGACCGACAAGTATCCGCTGAACGCCTATTCCTCGACGCCGGAGCAGATCGCCAAATGGTTGGCGGCGTGGAAATACGCCAAGGGCATGCTGGGCGCCTCGGAACGGTCGCCCTCCTCACCGCTCGAACGCAAGACGCTCAAGGAGCTGAAGCGCGGTGTCTATGCCAAGCGCGACCTCGCGAAGGGCACGACGATCCGCCGCGAGGATGTATTCTTCGCGATGCCGGTGGAGGAAGACCAGCTCGTCAGCGGTCATTGGCGGCCGGGCATGGTTGCGCCGGGCGATATCGCCGCCAAAGCGGCCCTGCCGGAAACCATGTCGAAGGAAGCGCTGACCGACGAGCAGCTCGTCTATCAGATCATGCTGCAGGTCCGCGCGATGCTGAACAAGGCGAACATCCATATCAACGAGGATGCGTCGATCGAGATTTCGCATCATTACGGCCTGCGGCGCTTCCGCGAATATGGCGCGGTCATCGTCACCTGCATCAACCGCAGCTATGCGAAGAAGCTGGTGATCCAGCTGCCGCGCCAGAAACACCCCTATCACCATCACAAGCAGAAGGAAGAGACCTTCCAGCTTCTGGACGGCGATATGGAAATCGTGAAGAACGGCGAGCGCATCTCGATGCGACCGGGCGACACATTCCTGGTCGAACCCGATGCCTGGCACAAGTTCCATACACTCGATGGCGCCATCGTCGAGGAAGTCTCGACCACGCATTTCAACAACGATTCCTTCTACGAAGATCCTGAGATCGCCAAGAAGGAACGGCATGAGCGAAAGACCCAGGTCGACAACTGGCTGGCCTATTTCCGGTCAAAGCATGCGCTTTAAGGCGGTCGTCTTCGATTTCGATGGCACGCTAATCGATTCGGTCGACGCCAAGCGCGATGCATTTTTCCGTCTGTTTCCGGCGGGGGAGCCGTATCGCGCCATCGTGAAGCGCGTGCTCGCAATCGATCCGGACGGATCGCGACACGTCGTCATCCCGCGCATGATCGAGGCGATGACCGCGCAGAAACTCGCGCTGCCTCTCGGCCATACCGCGACCGACCGGATCGGCGCTTATGGCCAGGCGGTCTATGCGGCACAACGCGCCGCCGCGGAGTGCCCCGGTGCTTCGACGCTGCTGCACGCCCTCAAGGGGCACACGGCGCTCTACATCAGTTCGAACACGCCGGAACCCGATCTCAGCAATCTGGTGGCCGCGCGCGGCTGGAGCGATCTGGTCGACGGGCTTTTCGGCCATCCGCGCGACAAGAGCGAGACGCTGGCGATGCTGGTCGAGCGACACGACAGCGCAAAAGACGATGTGGCCGTGGTCGGCGACGGCGAGAGCGACGAACGTGCGGCGCGCGATGTCGGTTGCCCGTTCTTCCGCGTCTGCGGCCCCAAGGCGCTCGCCGATGTCGGGCGCAAGCTCGGACTCGCCCATGTTTGAGGGAAAGCGCGTCCTGGTGGTCGTGCCGGCGCGCGGCGGCAGTCAGAGCGTCAAGCTGAAGAACCTGCGCGAAATCGGTGGCGTGCCGCTCGTGGCACAAGCGGGACGGATCGCGGCCGAACTTGATTTCGCCGATCGCCGCATCGTTTCGACCGACCATGCCGAAATCACACGTGTCGCCAAAGAGGCCGGGCTTGCGGCACCGTTCGTGCGGCCCGAAACGCTCTCCGGGTCGATCATCAGCGACCTGCAGGTCCTGACCCATGCACTCGAGGAAATGGAGCGTATCGATGGCCTGCGTTACGACATCGTCGTGATGCTGCAGCCGACCTCGCCGAGCCGCACGGCGCAGCATGTCCGCGATACGGTCGCCCTGCTGGTTCGCGAAGGTTTCGATGCGGTCTGGAGCGTCAGCGAAAGCGACAGCAAGGCTCATCCACTGAAGCAGTTGTCAATCGGCGATGGCGCCCGGCTCGACTACTACGATCCCAAAGGCGCCGCGATCGTCGCACGGCAACAGCTTCAACCGGTCTATCACCGCAACGGCGTCGCCTATGCCTTCACGCGGGCGTGCCTGCTCGACCAGAAGACGATCAAGGGCACGCGCACCGGCGCGCTGATCGTCGAGGGTCCGGTCGTCAATATCGACACCGAGCTGGATCTCGAATGGGCAAATTTCCTGATGCAGCGCGCCAAGACGAAGTCCTAGCGGCCCTGAATGTCGCGGCATCAGCCGCGTGGCGCACTTCCCGGAAAGGCTTCGGCGAAACGCGCCGGCCAGGTTTCGATGGGGAATGACTGAAACGACCCATCGTTAACCACGAGATCGTGCCGCGCCAGCCGGTCCGCACGGCGCCGGCAGAACGTAACCCAGGAATCGTACCAGTCGTTCAGGAACACGCCGCTTTCGTACTTCTTCAAAAGATCGCGGTCGCGTTTGCGCTGACGGTTGGTACGATCCGAGCGCGCCATCTCGCCGGACTGGATATGGGTGCGCAGCCACTCGCCCGGCGCCATCAAGGTCAGGACCGTCACGCGATCGGCGACCCCCATCAGGTGCAGCACGGGATCGCGATCGTAGGAGCGGATGCCGGTGCGCGACGGGCGCAGGAAATCGTAATGCAGCAACACGCGCTCGTTGCGCCCGGTCGGCATGCCATCGGCTTCGGATGCCTGGAGGAGCCGCCAATCCGATCCATCGAGCCCGTATCGAGCACGCAGCGATGCATCCGCCATCAGCCGGTCGATCAGCGTGCTCTTCCCCACCCCCGTCGGGCCGGTGACGATCGCGAGATGGCCGATGCGGCGCTTGCGCGCTTCGACCAGCACGCGCCCCTTGAACGGTGAGCGGCTGATCGTGACCGGCTCGAAGGCATTGCTGTGCACGTTGAGCACGATCTCGAGCGCGCCAGGCGTGAACAAATAGGTGCGCCCCGCCGCATCGCCCCGCTTTTTCGGGATGCCGAGAAACATCGCCGGCGAACCAATGCCGTAGACGCGCAGCGGGTTGATCCGGTCGCGCATGACATCGCGCCAGGTCGGCACCGCCACTTCCAGCACCAGACGATCGCGGGTCATGCGCATCATCTTCTGCAACGCGCCGAGCGGATCGAACAGATGATGCAGCACGTTCAGACAGGCGACCGTATCGAACTGCCTTCCCTGATCGTCCCATTCCTCGAAATTGGCGCGGATATACTCGGGTCTGACTTCGAGCAATTCCGCAAACTCGCGAGCCTGGCGCAGATTGCGCGGATCGGTCTCGATACCGGTGGCGGACGCCGCACCGCGCTGTAGCGCCTCGACGCAGAAATAGCCGAGATAGCTACCGATATCGAAGAATGTCTTGCCGTGAAAATCGTTGCCAAAGAGTCGCGGCAGCAGATAGCTGCGATCGTAGCCCGGCGTCGAGCGGCCATCGGGCAGCAGGAAGGCCTGATATTTCGGCGCCTCGTCGAGCAAACGTTGCAGGCGCGCATGCCATTCCGGATCGCGATCCTGCCGTGGCGCCGTTTCTGTCCGATCATTCATGTGGCGCGATTCACAGCGAGATTGCGAGACGCTGGATCTCGTCCAGATCGAGCGCACGCACGAGCGTGTCGACCGGCCAGTCAGCCGGACTGAGCTCGGGCGCGTAGATGTCAGTGTACTGGATCAGCAGCATGATCCGTGTCTTGCTGTTCTGCCGCGAACCGTAATGCAGACAGCACGAGGTATCGACGAGCATCCCCTGCCCCGGCTGGCCGGTCAGCCGGACTTCGCGACCCGGGCCCAAAAACCGGTCGACCTCTTCGATCGTGAGTCGCCCGCGGTCATAGTTGAGCCCCTCAACCACGCGTTCGGATTCGTCCCCCGGCAGGAAAGTGAACGGTCCGTGATCGTCGGTCACGTCGTCGACGCAGACGAACAGTTTGACCTGCCGATCGTCAGCAAAATCGAGATGATAGAGTTGGCTGCCGATCTCGGAGAGATTGGGCAGGCTGACCATGACCGAGACGTCGCTCAGGATCGGGACCGCGCCCAGGTAACGACTCACGGCATCGAGGATCGGCCGTGCCAAGGCAAGACGCATGATATCGAGATACTGCGCGGTCGCGCGCTTCTGCGTAGCATAGACTAGGAATTCCTTGCGCGAGGCGCCGTGATCGTAGCGCTGCAGCGCGCCGGTGCGTTCGCTCTCCCGGAATACCTCCATGCCCTGTTTTACGGCCGGCGCGATCTCCCGCAGGCGATCCGGCGCGATCGCGGCGCAGGCACGCGCCGGGTCGATAGCGATCGCATCACCGGTGGCTGCGCCCATTTGCCGCGCAAGCTCGGGTCGATGCAGATAGGGAAACGGATTCATCCCGATGCTGACCGCGCGGCTGATGCGGATCGCCGGCACGCGCGGCACGCCGAGACGCTTCGCCAGAAAGAGATTGAGGTTCCGGCTGGTGGCGTAACGGGCCCGGGCATAGGACTGGCGGAGCGACTGGCTCATTCGGTCGGAAGGCCTTCTGCGTGTTCGAGCCGCTGGCACGGCGGTGCGTTCTAACGATATCCGAAGCGCGCCATCGTATCGGCCGTGGCGATTCCCTTCGTTTCGCGCCGAATTAGCTGGCCCGCCTGCATTCTTGTCAAGGCGACGCCGGGCCGCATCGAACGACCCGCGGCTCGACAGCCATGAGCGTGCCGACTAGGCTCCGACCCTTCGCGCAACGTCCCAAAACCTTCTGTTTCGAGATCGACCGCTGCGCCATGCAAGATACCCTGCCGACCTGGACCGAACGCGCCGCTTTGGTCTACGGGGCCCGCAAAGCCGGTACCACCTTGTTGCTGAACCTGCTGGACGGGAGCGACGCGCTGATGGCGTTTCCGAGCGAGGTGAAGCTCAAATCGCTGCATCGCGTTCCGGCAGGCACGCATTCGCGGGACACGTATCTCGCGCGATCGCGCGTCGCCGAAGTCGACGCCAGGCGCCTGTCGCAAGATCGCTACAAGGCGCTCTGGGCCGCGGTCGATCCGACAGCGATCGCCGGCAAGCTTTGCAACCTGCTCCGCCTCGACGCATGGCATGTTCAGCAGGCTGCCGCACGGGCACCGCTTACGCCGCAGCTCTGGTGCGCCAAGGAAGTCGGCGGCGACACCGATGCGATCCTCGATCTCTGGTGGCGCTGTTTCCCCGACGCGCCGATACTTTTCATTCTACGCAACCCCCTCATGGTCACGCGGGCGGTGCTGCAGGACCGCCGGCGCAAGGACCGACGATTAGGGATTGCCGACATCGTCCGCGAGACCGCCGATCCGATGCGCGTGGTGGCCGCCCAGAGCCGCCACCTCGGCGATCCACGCCTGCTCGCGATTGCATACGAGGATATGGTAACCGACACGCCGGCAACGATGGGCCGCATTGCAGCGTTTTTCGGCATCCCTTTTGACGAGATCCTGTTGCGACCGACATTGTTCGGCGAGCCAATCGTCGTGCGTACCTCGTCGCGCTCGACCACCGAAGTGTTCCAATCCTCGGACGACTGGCGCGATGGCCTGACCGGCCGCGAGCGGTTCTGGGTCCGCGTTACTGCTATGCTGCTCGGCTTTCTGCCGCGCTACAGCGTCGATTATGCAGGCCTGCGTCGACGACTGTCGCAAATCGACCAGCGATAGAAGACCGCCGGCACACGCATGGCGGTGCGGCGGCTCAATATTTCGGTGCTGCCACGATATTGACCCGCCAATAGCGGCGGGGTCTGGACTAAGCGACTTCCATTGCCCCCTGTCCGACGTTAGTCTTTGGAGTGATTGACTGATTCCTCTCGGGTTGATGTTCCGCATTCGATCCCGGGCGGCCCTGCTGCAACGAATGCGGGCTCTGACGACGACGCAATGTTGGTATCCCGCCACGAGCCCGCTGCAAAAAGCACCACGAAGACTGCGCTTTCGGCATGAAGCTGGAATCGCCTGTTTTCGGGCCGAACGAGATCGATGAACCAGAGATACGCAGATCGACTTCGTCCCCGGCCGACGACACCCGTGCGGCCATGTGCGCCTTTCACCCCATCATCGGGTAGCGTCACCGAATGAGCCCGGATAGCGGCGATTATCGCGATGGGCCGGGGGAGGATCCGGTTCGGGTCATCTATGTCTGCTGCCATGGACGAAGCGGCTCCACGCTGCTCGGCGCCATCGCCGGCCTGCTGCCCCAACACATTTTTGTCGGCGAGGTGCGCACGATCTGGGACGATGGCGTTGTCAACAATCGCAATTGCGGCTGCGGCGTACCGTTCCGGAGCTGCCGTTTCTGGACAGAGGTGTTTGGCCGCGCCTATGGCGGATTCGACTCGCCGGCAGCAACGGCCGCGCGCGATCTCCTCGGCCGCCACATGAAGGTGAACAGCAAGCCGGCTTTATGGTTGGCCCTGTTGCAAAACAACCATCAGCATGCGCTGACTCGCTCGCTGGCCAACGCGCTGGCACCGCTCTATCGCGCGATCCACGACATATCGGGCGGGTATGTCATCGTCGACACCTCCAAGCATGCGCGATTTGGCTTTATCATTGCCAACATTCCCGGCGTCGAGATTCGCGTCGTCAATCTGATCCGCGATGTCAGAGGCGTTATCTTTTCCCGCGCGCGGCCGGCTCTGATGCGCGATGGAACCGTTCGGCACAAGCAACGCTCGAAGCAGCCGCATTACAGGACCGGAACCGTGCTAGGACGCTGGATTTGTCGGAATGCATTGGCAATGCGCCTCGTTCGCCGCTATGGCGGCATTCGCGTGCTCTACGAAGACTTCGTGCATGACCAGAAATCTGCGCTCGTCGCGTTGAGCGACAATAATCGTGCGCAGATCGCGCTGGATCGGTTGGCGCATCCGAATGCAGCGGAAATTGTGCAGCATCAACTGGCCGGCAACTGGATCCGCAACCTCCGGATCGACACCTCGGAGCGGTGGCCTGATGAGCTGCCCCGCTTTGTGCACCAGATTTCGTCGCTCGCCTCGTGGCCAATTCGGCGGCGCTACCGCTATGAGGTGCAGCAGCCGAGCGGCTTCGTCGAACGTGCCGATACGAGGCAAAGCGCAAGAGCGGCCCGCTAGGGTCGAAATCGCGATATCGCTGTGTTACGTTCGCGCGGCCTGCGACGCCCGCCCCATCACAGCGTTTCCGGCCGCGCCGTGCGGCCCGAGCCCCGATCGAGCCCACCCAGCCAATGCCGCGTAACCTGCCTGAGACCCTGGTCATTCCGGTCGAGACCCTGAACCGGGAATTCGATGGCAAGCTTTTGCTTGCGCTGGCGGCCGCCGAACGCGGTTATCGGGCGATCATCGGCGGGCGAACGCGCCTTCATCGCCATCTGAGCGATCTGCCGCCCTCGATCTATCTCAGCAAAGGCATCCGCACGGGCAATCGCGTGATCCTCTCGCTGCTCGAGAAGCTCGGCCATACCGTGGTCGCGCTCGAAGAGGAAGGGCTCGTACGCTTCTCCGACGAAGCGTATCTGATGATGCTCGATGCCGAGACGTTCAACCGCGCGCAAATGCTGTTCGCCTGGGGGCACGACAATGCCGAGGTCTGGCGACGCTTTGGCGGTTATCGCGGCACGCCGATCGTCGAGGCCGGCAACCCGCGCATGGACATGCTGCGGCCCGAAGTCCGCAATTTCTACGCCGACGATGTCGATGCGATCCGGCAGCGTTACGGCCGCTTCGCGCTGTTCAACAGCAATTTCAGTTTCGTCAATCATTTCATTCCAGGCCACATCCGCTTCCGCATCCCGGCGAATGCGCGCTCGGAGCGTTACGACCAGATGCGCAGCGGCGTTTATCGGCACAAGAAGGCGTTGTTCAACAGTTTCTGCGCGCTGATTCCGTTGTTAAGCGAAGCGGTGCAGCCGCACAATCTGGTGATCCGCCCGCACCCATCCGAGAGCCGGCAGACCTGGAGAGACGTTTCGGCCGGGTTGCCCAACGTGCATGTCGTATACGAGGGCACCGTCGTGCCATGGCTGATGGCAGCCGACGTGCTGGTGCACAATAGCTGCACAAGTGGCGTCGAGGCGGCGATCCTTGGCACGCCGGCCTTGTCCTATCGTCCGGAGCGGTCGGCCGAGTTCGATCCGCCGCTGCCGAACGATGTCAGCAGCGAGTTCGAGGATGCGGGCACACTGGGCGAAACGGCGCAGGCGACCCTCGCGCGCAACTCGGCGGAGCGGTCGCTGTCGCCTGCGAACTACGAACGGCTTTCGCATCATGTCGCGGCGCTCGACGGAAAACTGAGCTGCGACCGGATTCTCGACGCGCTTGTCGAGCAGCATGAGCGTTTCATGAATCGGCCGGCGCCGGGTCTGATCGACCGGGCAATCGGCCATGCCGGCGTCGCCGCCCGCAACGCGCGGCGCGCGATCACGACCCGGATGAAGGGCCGCAGTAGTGCGACCTATACCGCCTACAAGTTTCCGGGGCTCGACGAGGCCTATGTCGACACTAGGATCGACCGGTTTCGTACCCTGCTCGGGCGGTTCGACGGCATCGGGGTCCGCCGCCTGCGCGACGATATCTTCCTGCTGGAACGGCGCTGAACGACGCCGTCGGGCCGACAGGCCCGGCTTCACCCGGCTGGCGGGCGATTGTTGCGATCCGGGCCGGGCTGGCGTATCTCCTGCCGGCGTCCCCGCCGCCCGCCCCACGCGGCCCCGACCGGAGGCTGATCCCTTTGAACGAAACCGGCTGGACCGAAGCGCGCATCCGCGACCTGCTCGCGACGAACGCCTTTACCTATCAGAATGTGAAGCTGCCGCACGGGCTCTCGACCGGCGGCAAGGACCGCTCCAAGACCGCCCGCGCCATCTTTCCGGCCGCGATGCCCGGGCGATCGGTTTTCGATATCGGCTGCATGTACGGCTTCTTCTGTTTCGAAGCCGAGGACCGCGGCGCGACGCAATGCGTCGGCGCGGATATCGATCCCGAGAATGTGCGCAAATGCCGCCTGCTGGCGGAGGCCCGCGGATCGAAGGCGCAGTTCGTTCATTTCGATATCGAAGGCGACGAAATTCCGCAGCAGTTCGATTATATGCTGTGCCTGAATGTTCTGCATCATCTGCGCAACCCGATCGGCGCACTGGAGAAGATGATCCGCGCCACGCGCGAGCGTCTCATCCTCGAGATCGCTTCGTTCGGACCCAACGACCGCCGGAAGAACGGCGTGTCGAGATTTGCCGCCGCCTTTCTGCGCCGATTGCCGGTCATGTATGTGCCCGGTTCGTCGTCCTGGGGCCGCAGCACGAGCCAGACCTTTTTCATCACGGAGAAGGCGATCGAAACGCTGCTGATGGCGCACCGCGCGTCGTTTGCGAAAATCGACTTCATCGATACCGGCCATAAGGGGCGCTACATCGCGGTCGCGCATAAGCGCCGCATCGGCCATCTCGTCGTCGTCGCAGGGCTGCAGGCGTCCGGCAAATCGACCCTGATCGACGAAATCCTTTCGAAATCGGGATCGTCGATCGCCAAACATATCGAGCTCGATCCGTCGAAGGACTGGGCGGTGCAGCGCTTCGGCAGCCTCGTCGAGAACCGAGAGGCCGAGCAGCCGAACCTGATTCTGCACTACAATATTTCGAAGCATCTCATCGACGGCGATCTGTTCCATCACAGCCGGGCACTGGCCGACGTGATGGCTACGGCCGAGAAGGTCACGATCGTGACCGTCTGGTGCCCGCGCGAACGGCTGCTGCAGCAATTCCGCGAAGGCCGCACCGGCAAGCACAAGAAGACGATGCTTTCGCACCAGCATCGGAAGAAGATCAAGCAGCTTTCGGCGCTGTACGAAAGCGAGACCGCCCTGCAGACGATGTTCGACGAGTGGTTCGCCTTCGTGAAACGCCGGTTGGATCCCGGATTCGTGGTCGAATATGACAACGGGTACCGGGTTTCGACGCTTGCGGCATGGAATCCGACCCCGCTTTGATCGCGGACGCGTTCGGCCTGACCCGCCATATTGCCCGACCGGGCCGATTGGTCTATTGACCGACCGCATGGGTGACCGGGACAAAATGAGCAATTCCGCAGAAAATCTCGATTACGGACCGCGATATTTCGGCGCGCTGCGCATCTTCGCGACGACCCCGCCGCTGCGCCAGGTGACCGTATTGGTCAGCCTCATCGCAGCGACATTCGCGGAAGGTTTCGGCATGGCAGCGATATTGCCGCTGCTGTCGATCGCGCAGGGTAATGCCGGGGGCGATTCGGCGCTGAACCAGTTGATCACCGACATTATCCATTTTATGGGGCTGCCCCTCGATCTCGGCGTCGTCGCCTGTCTCATGGTTGCGGGCTTTGTGGTCAAGGCGGCGCTGACGATGTTCGCGATGGGCCATGTCGGCTACACGGTGACGAAGGTAACCACGGGGCTGCGGCTCAAGCTGATCGGACGCCTGCTCGAAGCGAAATGGAGCTATTTCGCGCATCAGCCGGTCGGCCGCTTCGGCAATGCGATCAGCGGCGAAGCGGCACGTGCGGGCGATGCCTATTTGTCGGTCGCGACGCTGATCGCGCTCAGCTTCCAGACCGTCATGTACCTGATCCTCGCCTATCTCATGTCGTGGCAGCTCGCGCTGGCCGCAATCGCACTCGGTGCGATTATCGTCGTGTCGCTCAACTGGCTGATCCGCATGACCAAGCGCGCGGGCCGCACCCAGACCGCGCGCACGCGCAGCCTGACCGCCGGCCTGACCGACGCGCTGATCGGGTTGAAGCCGCTCAAGGCAATGGCGCGCAATCTGCGATTCACCACCTTGTTCGATCGCGACGTGAAGGAACTCAAGCGGGCGTTGCGTCGTCAGGTGCTGGCCCGGAACGCCACGCGCAGCATGCAGGAAGTGATGATCGTCGTTGCCATTGCGGTGGGATTCTATGGCGCGGTCGAAATCGCTCATTATCCGGTCGATCAGGTCATCGTCATCGCGCTGCTTCTCATCAAGACTGTCCTGACGCTGGCGCAGTCGCAGCGCACCCTGCAATCGGTCAATCAATGCGAAAGCGCCTACTGGTCGCTGCACGAGACGATCAAAGAGGCGGAGGCCGCCAAGGAAGTATTCATCGGCACGCGCCAACCAACGCTCGAACGCGGCATCGAGTTTCACAATGTCGTATTCTCGTTCGGATCCAAAGATGTGCTGCGCGGCGTGTCGCTCGAGATTCCCGCCGGCCAGGTGACGACCGTCACCGGCGGCTCCGGCGCCGGCAAGACGACCACCGCCGATCTCGTGCTCGGCCTCTATATGCCCAAATCGGGTGACATCACCATCGACGGCGTGTCGCTGCGCGACATCGATCTGCATAAATGGCGAGCCATGACCGGCTATGTGCCGCAGGAAGTGATCCTGTTTCACGACACGATCTACGCCAACATCGCGCTCGGCGACCCGGTCTTCGATCCCGAAACGGTGCGCAACGCGCTGGAAGCGGCCGGAGCGTGGGAATTCGTCATGCAATTGCCCGATGGCATGGAGAGCGTCGTCGGCGAACGAGGCACGCTGCTCTCGGGCGGCCAACGCCAGCGCATTGCGGTCGCTCGTGCGATCGTGCACCGACCCAAGCTGGTAATTCTCGACGAAGCGACAAGCGCGCTCGATCCCGAGACCGAGTTCGCGATCTGCACCAATCTGAAGTCGCTGTCGCGCCGCACAGGTCTTACGATTCTGGCGATCACGCACCAGCCGGCCTGGGTCGAGGCGGCGGACCGGCTCTATCGCATCGCCGACGGGCGCGTCATCGAGCCGACGCCGCAGAGCGCGGCGATGGCGGCTTCCTGAGCCTCGCCTTGTCCCGCCGGGACCCATTTGCTATGAGGCGGCCCGCCTTCGCCCCCCTCATGGACCCTTTCCCGGCATGACGGAATCGAAACCGACCTCGACAACCCGCGCCCGCTTGCCGTACCGGCGCGCCGACTTCGCGACGCTCGCCGAAGGGCTCGATTATGCAGCGCGGGGCGAAAGCGGATTCAATTTCTATTCGGCGCGCGGGCAGTTGCTGAGCGCGCTGCCTTATGCCGAGTTGCGCGACCGCGCGATCGCGCTCGCGCGCGGGCTGATCGCAGCGGGCCTCGATCGGGACGATCGGGTGCTGATGATCGCCGATACCGATCCGGATTTCATGATCGCGTTCTTCGCCTGCCAGTATGCCGGGCTCCTGCCCGCATCGGCCGCAATTCCGACCAGCCTCGGCGGCCGCGAAGCCTACATCGCCTCGCTGCGACGGCTGCTGCAATCGACAGGCGCACGCGCCGCGATGGCCCCTGACAGCCTGATCGAGTATTTGCGCGAGGCGGCCGATGGTTGCGATCTGCCGCTGGTCGGCGGTCCGCAGGATTTCTACAACCTCGCGCCGCGCGATGCGTCCTTGCGCACCTGGCAGAAGGACGAGCGCTGCTATCTGCAGTTCTCGTCCGGCAGCACGCGCTTTCCCCTCGGCATCGACATTCCCCAGCGCGTGCTGATGGCGAATGCCTATGCAATTGCCACCTACGGACTCGAAATCGGCGCCGAAGATCGGTGCACAAGCTGGCTGCCGCTCTATCACGATATGGGGCTGGTCGG
>JBBDWW010000408.1:0-1911 GCA_040902645.1 Dongiaceae bacterium
TTGGGGGTTGTTCTAGCGCCGGCCGATATCGGCTCTTTCTTCTACACGGAGACGCGCGTCCGCGTCACGCCGGAAGTCCGCGGCGCCGACATATTCATTCTGCAGTCGACGTCGCCGCCGGTGAACGACCACCTGATCGCGCTTGCGCAACTGATCGATGCCTGCCGCGCCGCCGGCGCCAAGCGCATCACGGCGCTGGCGCCCTACTTCGGCTATGCCCGGCAGGACCAGCGAAGCCGGGTGGGCGATCCCCGCTCGGCGCAGATCGTCGCGCGGCTGCTGGGCGCCGTCGAACTGGACCACCTGGTGACGCTGGACCTGCACGCGCCGTCGCTGGAAAGCGCGCTGCCCATGCCTTGCACGCTCTTGCGCGCCGACGAGCTGTTCCTGCCGCTGATCAAGAGCTGGGGCGTGAAGGACCTTGTCATTGTTGCGCCTGACGCCGGTGGGCTGAAGCGAGCACAGCGCTATGCAACGGAGCTGGACGCGGATCTGTCCGCGATTGCCAAGGATCGGCCGCAGCCCGACATGGCCACGCCGCGGCGCGTGCTGGGCGATGTCCACGGTCGCGCATGTGTGATCGTCGACGACATGGCCAGCACCGGTCGTACACTGGTCGGCGCTGCGGAAGCATTGCGCCGCTCGGGCGCCCGCGAGGTCCATGCCGTGTTTACGCACGCCGTCATGGCCGCCGACGCTCTGGAGCGGCTGCTCGCCGCGCCGCTGGAACGAATCGCAACGACCGACAGCGTGCCAGCGGCGCCACATCCGCGCATTGAGGTCGTATCGATCGCCGGCTTGCTGGCCAAGACGGTGCGCGACGTGCATGAGGACCCCAGGACTTCAAATCCGCTTAGCGACTCGCCTCGCCGTGCGGCTTCCTCAGCGAGCGGCTCCGCGTCCATGGATTGATTGCTATTACGAAGGAGTGTCACCCAATGGCCCACAAACAACTGCTCTTTCGCTCGGCCGCGCGAGAGAAGATCCTGCACGGGGCGACCTTGCTGGCCGACGCCGTGCGGGTCACGCTTGGCCCGCGATCAAAATGCGTTCTCATTGAGAAAAAATGGGGAAAGCCGATCGTCTGCAACGACGGCGTGACGATCGCCAAGGAGATCGACTTGAAAGACGCCGAAGAAAACCTCGGCGCACAGATGCTTCGCGAGGCGGCCGAACGCACCGGCGACGCGGTCGGTGACGGCACCAGCACCTCCACCGTTCTTGCGCACGCCATCTTTGCCGAAGGTCTGAAGAACGTTGCCGCGGGCGCCAGCGCGATCGACCTGAAGCGCGGCCTCGATCGGGGGCTGCGGGCCGCGGTGGCTTCCGTCCGCGATCTATCACGGCCGGTGGAAAGCCGCAAGGAAAAGGCACAGATTGCCACCATTTCAGCGCACAACGATCCCGTGATCGGCGAACTGGTGGCCGAAGCCGTCGAGAAAGTCGGCCGCGAAGGCGTGATTTCCGTCGAAGAGGCCAAAGGCACGGAGACGGTTCTGGAAGTGGTCGAGGGTATGCAGTTCGACCGCGGCTTCCTGTCGCCGTATTTCATCACCGACGCCGAGAAGATGGAGGTCGTGTTGGAGGAACCGGTCGTACTGCTCTACGAGAAGAAACTTACGAGCGTCAAGGACATGATTCCGCTGCTGGAACAGGTCGCGAAGACACAGCGATCCCTCTTGATTGTCGCCGAGGATGTTGAGGCCGAGGCTTTGGCCACGCTGGTCGTGAACAAGATCCGCGGCATCCTCACCTGCACGGCCGTCAAGGCGCCGGGTTACGGAGACCGCCGCAAGGCGATCATGCAGGACCTGGCGATCCTCACCGGCGGCCGATTCATCGCCGTGGTGTTGTGTTTGAACTTGGAGGCCGTTTCGCTAAGCGACCTGGGCAAGGCGCAGCGCGCCGTGA
>JBBDWW010000409.1:0-1910 GCA_040902645.1 Dongiaceae bacterium
GGACGGTCGAGCCGGAGAGCGAGACCAAGAGCATTTCCTGCGAGACCACGTTCGACACCGATATCGCCGATGGCGCGCAGCTCCTCGAATATCTCTGGCCGCTCTGCGAGGAACTCTCGGGCCGGATGAAGCGCAGCGGCTTCGTCGGCAGGACGATGACCCTGAAACTCAAGACTGCGGACTTTCGCATCCTGACGCGCAGCCGCACCACCACACCGCCGACCAACATGGCTGAGGAGATCTATGAAGCGGCGCGGCCTGCGTTACTCGACGAGGCGACCGGCACGGCCTATCGCCTGATCGGCGTCGGCATGAGCGGGCTGATCGAAGGCGACATGATGCCGGACGAAAGCGATCTGTTCGATGCCGGGCGTGTGAAGGCACGCAAGGTCGAACAGGCGATCGACGCGCTGCGCGACAAGCACGGCGCAGGCGCAATCCGGAAAGGGCGAAGCTCAAAGCGCTGACATCAATACGGCCGACGCAACCACTCATGCCGCCGTGAGACGCTTCACCTTGATATTGCCGGCATGCTCCATCGCGCGGGCGAGATCGTAGGCTGCCTGCAGCCGATACCAGGTTTCAGCGCTGCCGCCGAATGCCTTGTCGAGCCGGATTGCCATTTCGGGCGATATCCCGGCATGGCCGTTCACGATATCGGAAAGCTGCTTGCGACTGACGCCGAGACGCTTGGCCGCTTCCGAAACAGTCAAGCCCAGCGGCTCGATGCAATCATGCCGAACCGAAAGTCCGGGATGCGGCGGTTTCTTCATCGCCATGTCAGTTCCTCCTAATGATAATCGACCAGGTCGACGTCGACCGCGTCTCCGCGCTCGAAGCGGAAGATCACGCGCCAGTTGCCGGAAACCGAGACCGACCAGAAGCCAGCCAGGTCGCCCTTCAGCCGGTGCAAACGAAAGCCCGGCAGATTCATGTTGGACGGCTCAGCCGCCTGATCGAGACGCGCGAGAATGCGCACGATCTTGTCGGCCTGCGCGACCTGGACCTTTCGGCCGTCGCCGCTCTCGTAGAGCCTCTTAAGCCCCCGATGACGGAAGCCTCGTATCATCTGTATAGTATAACCTCTCGCCTCTCATATTTCAAGCGAGAGTGGCAGGCTGAGAACGGGCTGGAACGAGAAGCAGTGGCTCAGGATGAGGTTCGTGTCCGACGTGCCCGTCTTGCCCCTAACACACCGGCTCCGGCAGCACCTCGAAGCGGATCAGTTTGCCGTCGACCGTGAAGTCGCCATAGTCGAGCGTCATGCGGTCGACGATGCCGTTGTCGAACAGCCAGATCGTCTGTTCGTGTGTCGGGATGCTGTCGGGGCTGCCGAAATCGTAGAAGGCGAGATCGATGCGCCAGCCCTCATGGCCCTCGACCAGTTCGGGATCCAGTGCCTCGGCGAGTTCCAGATCCTCCGCGCGCGGCAGGATGACGGCGCCGACTTCATAGAGCCCCTCGTCCGTCGTGCCGTCGAAGAGCTGCGCCCAGAGCCGCTCCATGCCCTGCTGTGCGGCCGCGACGATCGCGAAACTATGCGTCGTCGGAAAAATCGTGCCGGAAGGCAGTTCGACATCCTGCACGGCCGGCTTGAGATAATGCGCCATGCCGCCCGCATCGCCATCGAGCGTCGCATCGCCGCGCAGTTCCTCGGTGATGGCGCCGTTCTCGTATTGCTTGAGCTGGAAACGGTACTGCGACCCGTCCTTCGATTCCCAGCTGGTCAGGCTCCAGCCGAGTTCGAGGCTGACGCCGGTGCGGTATTCGAAGTTCATCCGCGTGCGCTGCGTCACGCTCCAGCCGTCGCAGGAATCCGCCCATTCGAAGGCCATTTCGCCGCTGACATCGATGAACTCCGCTTCGCCGCCCGAGGCCAGCCGCAGTTCATAGGCGGCGCGATGCGGAAC
>JBBDWW010000410.1:0-13144 GCA_040902645.1 Dongiaceae bacterium
GCTTTCACTCGACGCCGCCCTGGATGATCGGCCCCTGCTCCGACTATCAGATGGAGACCTGGGTGAAGCCGAACATTCGCGGCGAGCGCAACGAGTGCTACGCGATCACCGAGGAACATGCGGGATCGGACGTCGAGGCGATCCGGGCAATGGCGCGGCGCGAGGGCGACGACTATGTCCTCAACGGCGAGAAATGGCACGTCACCAGCGCCAACAAGGCCGACCATTTCATCTTCCAGGCGAAACTGGATGGCGGGCCCAATGCGGGCAAGCACGCGCTCTTTTTCGTCGATATCGATACGCCCGGCGTCGTGCTGGTACGCACCCCGGCCTATATGCACACCTATTCGTCGCACCATCCGATCTTTCGCTTCGAGAACGTGCGCGTTCCCGCCCGCAACCTGATCGGCAAGGAGGGCGAAGGGATGGAGTTCACCTATGACTGGTTCCGCTATGAGCGTCTCGGCATCGCGGCGCGTTGCTGCGGGGCGGCTGGCCGGTTGATCGACGAGGCGACCGCCTTCGCAAAGCAGCGCATCGCTTTCGGCGAACCGATCGCCAACTACCAGTCGATCCAGTTCATGCTGGCTGACAGCGCGACCGAGCTCTGGGCCGCGCGCCTGATCACCTACCGAACCGCGGAAGAAATCGACGCCGGCGCCGATCGCAAGGTTAGCCACGCGCAATGCTCCATGGCCAAGCTCTATGCCTCGGAGATGGCTAACCGCGTCGCCGACCGCGCGGTACAGATCTTCGGCGGGCGCGGCTATATGCGAGAGAACGTGGCCGAACGTTATTTCCGCGAGCTGCGGGTCGACCGCATCTGGGAAGGTACGAGCGAGATTCAGCGGCTGATCGTCGCCAACGGCCTCTATAAGCGCGGGCTCGATTCCCTGATCGACTGACGCCCTGGCCGGGACTTGCCAGCCCCAAGCCCGCCGGACGATGCTGGCGGCGAAACGGGGGAGTCATGCGCAAGACCTTGCCGACCGTCATGCAGGTGCTGCTGGCCGTCGTCCTGCTGGACGCCGCGCTCGCGATCCTCTCGCCGCTGATCGGCCTGCAGCTTGCCCGCCGCGGCGTCGCGCCGGAAGTCATCGGTCTCATCAGTTCGGCCTATTACGGTGGTTTTCTCGTTGGGACCCTCACCTGCCACAAGATCATCGACCGGGTCGGCCATATCCGCGCCTTCGGCGTGTTCGCGGTGGTGGCCGCCAATTCGACGCTGCTGCACATCCTGTTTACGGACGCCTATTTCTGGATCGGCTTGCGCGTGATCGTCGGCTACGGCGTGGCCGGCCTCGTGGTCATCGTCGAGAGCTGGCTGAACGACAAAGCGACGACACAAAATCGCGGCCGCGTTTTCGCGCTCTACATGGCGGTGACCTGGGCGGCCAGCGGGCTCGGTCCGCTCGCACTCAACATCGAGGATCCGACCGGTCAGATCCTGTTCGTGATGATCACGATGCTGATCGCCTTTTCGCTGGTCCCGATGTCGCTGACGAAAATCCGCAACCCAGAAATCTCACATCGCGAACATTTCGGCATAAGGCGGCTGTACTCGATTTCACCGACCGGCACGATCGTTTCGTTCGCCTCGGGGCTGGTGCCCACGTCGATCTATGCGCTCCTGCCGTTCTACACGGAGGAGAAAGGTTACTCGACGGCTCAATTATCGATCGTATTCAGCCTTGCCGTTATCGCGGGACTGGTGATCCAGTTTCCGATCGGCCACCTCGCCGATCGGCTAGGACGCCGCCCGTTAATGCTCGCGAGCGTGTTGGGTGCCGCTGCGACCAGCGTCGCGCTGGTCTTCCTCGGCGACAGATCCTTCTGGTGGCTGCTCGCACTCTATTTTCTGCTCGAAGGGTTGCTGGCGCCGCTCTACGCGCTCGCGGTCGGACAGGCGAGCGACTATGTCGAGAAAAAGGATTTTGTCGCGACCAGCGCCGGGCTGCTGTTCGCATGGGGCCTCGGCGCCAGCCTCGGTCCGACCATTGGCGGCATTCTGATCCGGCCGCTCGAGGCCGACGGGCTGTTCATGTTCACCGCCGCCAGCCTCTTGCTGATCGCCGCTTTTGTTGCGTATCGAATGTTACGTCGCCAGGCGAAGTCGGTCACGGAACAAAGCAATTATGTCGCTGTCCCGCTGACCGCCGCCACCTGGGGCGCACCCGAACTCGATCCGCGCGGTGAACCAGAGATCGAGGAGCGCCCCAAGGTTCCAAAGACCGAAGACATCGCCTGATCGCAGGAGGAATCCGACACAGCATGAACGAAACCCATCGCAGCATCCTGCTGCGCCGACGCCCGGCCGGCTGGGTCACTGAAGATTGTTTCCAGCTCGTCCAAGGTCCGCTGCCGAAACCGGGGCCTGGCGAGGCGCTTGTGCGCGTCCACTATCTTTCGGTCGATCCCTATATGCGCGGTCAGATGGACGATGCCCGCTCCTATGTCGAACCGACCGCACTGAACGATGTGATGCCCGGCGACACGGTCGGCGAAGTCATGGCATCGAACGATCCGAAGTTCCGGGCAGGACAATTCGTGCATGGTTATCTAGGCTGGCAGACCCATGCCGTTGTGCCGGTGAGCGAACTGGCGCCGATCGATCCCCAGGGCGGGTCGATCACCGCAGCCCTCGGGCCGCTCGGCATGGTCGGCGCGACGGCCTGGATCGGGTTGATGGATATCGGCCAGCCGAAATCCGGCGAGACGGTCGTCGTATCGGCGGCGGCCGGCGCGGTCGGTTCGCTGGTCGGCCAGCTCGCGCGCGAGGCGGGCTGTCGCACCATCGGCATCGCCGGCGGACCCGAAAAATCCCGCTTCGTCACCAACGAACTCGAGTTCGACCGCTGCGTCGACTATAAATCCGGGCGGTTCGCCGAGGCGCTGGCGGCCGCGACGCCGGAGGGCATCGACATCTATTTCGAGAATGTCGGCGGCGCCATCTTCGATGCCGTGCTGCCCCGGCTGCGGCGTTTCGCCCGAGTGCCGGTCTGCGGTCTGATCTCGCGCTACAACTCACCCGATCCGCATCCGATCCGCGATGCCCGTCCGTTCCTGGTGAACCGCATCCGCTATCAGGGATTCATCTGCACCGACCGAATGGATCTCTGGCCGAAAGCGCACGCCGATTTCGCGCGGCTGATGAAGGAAGGCCGGCTGATCTGGCGTGAAACCGTGGCACAAGGTATCGAGAATGCCCCCGCCGCCTTCATCTCGATGCTCAAGGGCGGCAATATCGGCAAGCAACTCGTGAAGCTCATCCCATGACCGTCGACCACATCGACAGCTATTACGCCCGCACCCGTACACCCGGGCCCGATCGCCCTGCTCTGGAGGGCGAGCTGGAAACCGACGTCGCCGTTATCGGCGGCGGGTTGGCGGGGCTCTCGGCGGCCTTGAGCCTCATCGAGCGCGGGCATACGGACGTCGTGCTGATCGAGGCGCGCAAGGTCGGCTGGGGTGCCTCCGGCCGCAACGGCGGATTCGTGGGCCCTGGCTTCGCCGGCGGCATGAATGGGGTCATCAAACGCCTCGGTCATGACAGGGCATTGGCGCTTTATGGACTCACGCACGACGCGGTCCGCCTCGTGCGCGGACGCATCGACCGCTACGCGATTCCCTGCGAGCCGGTCGATACCGGCACGATCGAGGCTTGGTGGACCGACGACGCCGACGGCACCAAACGCGATTGCGACGAACTGAACCGGGTGCTCGGCAGCAACTGGGAATTCTGGCCGCGCGAAAAGCTGCGCGAGGCGTTGGTGACGCGGCGCTATTACGATGGGATCCACCGCCAGGGTGGCTTCCATTTCCATTACCTCAACTATGCGCGCGGCGTGGCACAGGCGATCGAAGCAAGCGGCGGTCGCATCTTCGAGCAGACGCCGGCGCGCCGCATCGAGCACGCAGACAAAGGTTGGACGATCCGGACCGAAAAGGGCCGATTTCGCGCGCACCAGGTGATCGTCGCCTGCGGCGGCTACATCCGCGACCTGCATCCGGCGATGTCGGCCGCCATCCAGCCGATCGCGACCTATGTGATCGCCACGGAACCGCTCGGCAAGCGCATGAAGGACGTGATTCGCGGCGACTGGATGATCGCGGATTCACGCTTCGACTTTGATTACTACCGGCCGATGCCCGACACACGAATCCTGTTCGGGGGTGGTATCGCGATCTGGGGCGAGAATCCGCCGGGCCTGCGCGCGCGCATGCGGCGGCGCCTGCTCGCGGTCTATCCGCAGCTCGCCGACGTCAAGATCGAGACCGCCTGGGGCGGCACGATGGGCTATCCGATCCACAAGATGCCGATGGTCGGCGAAGCAGAGCCCGGCCTCTGGTACACACTCGGTTATGGCGGACACGGCATGGGTACGACGGCGATGACCGGCGAACTGGTCGCCGGCGCGATCGCCGAGGGCGACGACCGTTACAAGATGCTCGCCCCCTTCTCGCTGCGCGGTGCCGGCGGCAAGCTCGGCCTTGCCGGTGCGCAGGTGCTCTACTGGTGGTACCAGATGCGCGATGCGATCAAAGACCGAGGACCAGCTCGCGCTTGAATGCAACCGTGTCGCCGAGCGGTGGCGCATCGAGCTCGCGCGCATAGCGGTGGCCGGCATAGACCGAAGCCGCAATCGTGCCCGGCGCCCAGCAATCGCCGATCGCCTTGACGGTTTTAATTCCAGCCCGTTCGAGTGCCGCCGCATCCGCAATCAGCTCGCGGTAGAGCGCATCCTCCGGCAGTCGCATCGTCACCGAGACCACTGACGCGCAAGGCCGGCGCGTTTCGCGGCCCGTATAGACGCAGCGCAGCACCGCCTCGTCATTCTCAAGCGCCCGGAGATTGTGCTTGCAGATGAGTTCAATCCCGAGCTCCAGGAGATGGCGCTGGATGCGATCGTATTCGAGCGTGTAATGCGTCCATTGCGAGGCGATCTCCGCCGGCGTCACCAGTGCCACCTCGCGACCGGCCGCCTTGATCCGTTCCGCCACCACGCCGCCCATGTAGTAATGGTCGTCGTCGAAAACGATCACCGGTCCATCCGGGATGGTACCTGCCATGATGTCGTCCGGCGTATAGACCCGGCCTTTATCGAACCCTGCAATCGGCGCGCGGTTAATCCGACCCACGCCGGTCGGCACCCAATGGGCCCCGGTCGCAATTGCAACATGCTGCGCACCAAAGTCGCACACATCGGCTGCCGTCATGGTGCTGCCGAGATAGGTTTCGACGTTGATCTTCTTGTCGAGCTGAAGGATACGCCAGTCGCGCACACGCCCCCATTCCGCAAGGCCCGGCAATTTCGCCTCGCGCGTCACACGGCCGCCGAGCGCATCGCCGGTTTCGGCCAGCACGACGCGATAGCCACGCTCGCCCAGCGCACGGGCTGCTTCCATGCCGGCCGGCCCGCCGCCCACCACGAGGACGGAATCTTCGGATTGTTTGGGATGAATGCGTTCCGGATGCCAGCCCTTGCGCCATTCCTCGCCCATGGTCGGGTTCTGCGTGCAACGCATATGGGCAATCGAAAAATCGCCGGAAACACAGATATTGCAGCCAATGCACTCCCGAATATCGTCGAGCCGTCCTTCTTCGATCTTGACCGGCAGGAACGGGTCGGCAATCGACGGTCGTGCCGCGCCGATCATGTCGAGCGTCTTGCTCTTGATCAGCGACACCATCGTATCCGGCGAGGTGAAGCGCCCGACACCGACCACAGGCTTGGTCGTGACCGATTTCACGAACGCCGTGAATGGAAGCTGGTGGCCTTCCTTGCTGAAGCGCGAGGTGATCGAATCGTTGACCCAGGGGCTCACATTGACATCCCAGAGATCGGGCAGCTCCGCCAGCATCTCAACGACGTCCCGCCCCTCCGCCTCTGCGACGATCCCGTCATCGCCCATCATCTCGTCGGTTGCGAATCGCACCACGACGCCGCATCGATGGCCGACCGCCTCTTTCGCGTCCTCAATGATTTCGCGAAACAGGCGGACACGATTCTCGAGGCTGCCGCCGTATTCGTCGATGCGATCGTTGCGACGGCGCTGCAGAAAATGCATCGCCAGCGACAAATCGTGCGCGGCATAGCAATAGACGATATCGAATCCGGCCCTCATCGAGCGCAGCGCTGCATCGCGGTGCCAGCGCCGATAGTCCCTGATGTCCTGCCGATCCATCGCGCGCGCCTGGGTCGGCCAATAGCCCGAAAGCGGCTGATGCGTCGGACCGATCGGCACTTCACGGCTATAGACATTGCTCGCCGTCGGACCGTTATGGGTGAGCTCGATCCCGGCGAGCGAGCCGTGGCGATGGACTTCTTCCGCCATCAGCGCCAGCGCCGGAATGTCGTCATCGTCCCACAGACGCGCCTCATGGTAGGGCGATACGTCGCCGGAGGGATGGATTTCGCATTCCTCGGTACAGACGACCGACCATCCGCCTTCGGCCTTTACACCGCGCATCGCCGCCATCGCACGCGGATTGGCGGTGCCCATGCCGTTGCAATGCGGAACCTGATAGAAGCGATTGCGGGCCGTCACCGGCCCGATCCGGACCGGTTCGAACAGAATATCATAGCGCGGATCGCGTGCCATCGATCTCCCCCCGACGCCTGTGCCGCGCTACTCTAGGGATGGCCATGCGCACTCACAAGACGATGCGGCAAATCGGAATCGGGGCCACCGCTGTTGCGATGCTGCTGGCGACCGGCATCGCCCGGGCGGCCGACGAGGGCGCCGCTCTGGCCGCTGCGCGCGCGGCATCCAGTGCAGCGATCGCCGTGGCGGAACGATACGAGGCAACGAGTGCTTTCAGCGGGACCGAGGCACAACAGAACCTGCCCTATATCGCGCAGCCCTTTGCCGACCTTGCCGCCCGCCTGTTCGGCCTTGCCGATACTCCCATCGTTGCCGGCCCTGAGGCCGCCATGCTGATCACGATCGATGCGACGGGACGCACCGAGGCGGTGCTGTACGACACGTCGATCGACGGAATCCGGATCCGCGACACGACCTATCGGTCCGCTAACCTGAGCGGCACGATCAGAATCGATACGGCGGGCGGCGTCATCGAGCGATCCTTCATCGGCGCGATCCCCGCCCCTTTCGATTTTATGGTGACGTTCGGTTACGATCCCTATCGTGACCCGAACAACGCACCGTTCCGCGAGGCGCTCGAGGCAGACGGTGGCTATGCGGAGGCGATCGCGCGACTGCTGGGCGCGATCTACGGGCGGGAATTCCTGGAACGGGCCGCCGGCGATCGCGATCCGCTGATCCGGCGCGCCGCGGAGCTCGCACTCGGGGACTGAGCGTTGCAACCGCCCAATCGCCGCCCGAAGTTACTCGGCGGCGTTCGGCCGCTGGAACACCGGCTCGACCTTCGCAAGCTCTTCCAGGGGAATATGACAGAGGATGCGATGGCCGCTCGCGTCCCGGCGCTCCGGGGGCGGCACGTTGTCGCAAATTTCGCCGAGATGGCGCGGACAGCGCGTCGAGAACGGGCAACCGAGCGGCACGTTCGTCGGGCTGGGAATAGAGCCCTCGAGCACGATGCGCTTCTGCTGCAGATCGGGGTCGGCCACCGGCACCGCCGACAACAGGGCCTCGGTATAGGGATGATATGGCGGCGAGAACACTTGCTCGACAGTTCCAAATTCCACGATGCGGCCGAGATACATCACCGCGACGCGGTCGGCGAGATACCGCACCACCGACAGATCGTGCGAAATGAAAACCAGCGTCGCCTGGCGCCCTGCCTGGATTTCGAGCAGCAGGTTGATGATGGCGGCCTGGACCGAGACGTCGAGTGCGGACACCGGTTCGTCGGCAACGATCAGATCGGGATCGCCGGCCAGCGCGCGCGCAATCGCGACACGCTGCTTCTGGCCGCCGGAAAGCTGGCGCGGCTTGCGACCGACGAAATCGGGCGGCAGCTGCACGGTCGCCATCAGATCGCGGGTCTGCTGCCGCAGTTTCGAGCCGCCGATCCGCTTCAAGCGCCGGATCGTGCGACCGACCGTGTAGCCAACCGAATGGGACGGGTTAAGCGTGCTGTCGGGATTCTGGAACACCATCTGCAGCTTGCGCTTGATCTCGCGCGGCCGTTTTTCGACCGCCGTCATCCCGATATCGACGCTCTCGAGCTTGACGATGCCGTCGGTCGCCAGCTCAAGGCCGGTCAGCACTTTGGCAAAGGTCGACTTGCCGCATCCGGATTCGCCGACGATAGCCAGCGTCATGCCGCGCGTCGCATCCATCGTAATGTCGTTGCAGGCCTTCACGTCGTAGCCGCGCGCGCCGAACATGCCCGATGTCTGGTGATAGAACTTCTTCATATTGTCGACTTCGAGCACTGGCTCGTTCGACGCGACAGCATCGGAGGCGGCGACCGAGCCGGTCGGGCGCCGATGCCGCGGCAGCTCTTCGAAGCGTACGCACTGGGCCCGGTGCGCCGTCTCATCCGGCACCACGAAGGTGGGGATCCGGTGCGTCGTGCAGCGCCCGATCTCCACATATTCGCAGCGCGGCGCAAAGATGCAGCCCCGCGGCCGGTTCAATGCAGGCGGCACCTGACCTGGAATCGGGACCAGCGGCGCCGAATGTTTGTCGCTGCCGAGTACGGGAATACAGTTGAGCAGGCCCCGGGTGTAGGGATGGCGCGGGTTACGGAACACAGTCCCGATCTCGCCTTCCTCGATCAACTCGCCGGAATACATGACGCCGATCCGATCGCAGATTCGCACCACGGTACCGAGATTGTGGCTGATGAAGACGATCGCCGAATTATGCTTGCGCCGCAGATTGCGCACGAGGTCGAGCACCGCGGCTTCGACCGTCACGTCGAGACCGGTCGTCGGCTCGTCCATGATCAACAGCGAGGGTTCCGCCATCAGCGCCATCGCGATTACGACGCGCTGCTGCTGGCCGCCGGAAATCTGGTGCGGATAGCGGTCAAACACCGCCTCCGGGTCGGGCAGGTTCACTTCGCCCAGCATCTGCAGCGCTCGTTCGCGCGCTTCCTTTTCGCCGGCGCCGCGATGGATGATCGGCACCTCCATGAGCTGCTTGCCGATCGTCAGCACCGGATTGAGGCTGGACATCGGGTCCTGATAGACCATGGCCATCTTGCCGCCGCGGATCTTGCGCAGCTCCTGCGGGCTCATCGCGGCCATGTCCCGACCTTCGAACAGGATGCGACCGCTGGTGATCCGCCCCGCCCCACCCAGATAGTTCATGATCGAAAATGCGACGGTCGACTTGCCGCAGCCCGATTCGCCGACCAGCCCGATCGCCTCGCCCTGTTCCAGCGTAAAGCTGATCCCGGGGACGACGTTGATTTCGCCCGCGCGGGTAAAATAGGAAATGCGGACGTTATCGAGCTCCAGAACCGGTGTCGCCATCATGTCTCCCTTCTAGTCGCGCAACCCGATCTCGCGCATGCCATCCGCGAGAAAGTTGAACCCGATAACCAATGACGATATCGCAATGCAAGGAAATATCGACATGTGCGGGTACGAGAAAAGCTGGGCATAGCCCTGATTGACCATGCCGCCCCAGTCCGGGGTCGGCGGCGGTAGTCCGAGCCCGAGGAAGCCAAGGACACCGATCTGGATGATCGTATAGCCGGTTCTCAGGCATAAATCGACAATCAGGGGGCCCCGAGCGTTTGGCAGAATCTCCACAATCATGATGTAGAGGGCGCCCTCGCCGCGCATTTTTGCAGCCGCGACGAAATCGCGCTCGCGCAGCTCCAGTGTGATGCCGCGGACGAGCCGCGCAATCTGCGGCGCCGCAATCAAGGTCACCGCGATGATCAGATTGACGACCGATGGGCCAAACACGGTGATGATGATGATGAACAGCACGATTGGCGGGATCGAAAGAATGATGTTCGTGATCCGGCTCATCAACACGTCGACCCAGCCGATATAGTAACCGGCAAGAAGGCCGAGGGTGCAGCCGACGAAATAGGCAACGCCCACGGCGAGCGGCGCCACGATGAGGACGGTGCGAGAGCCCCAGATGACGCGCGAAACCATGTCGCGGCCGCTGCTGTCGAGCCCCAGCCAATGTTGCGACGAGGGGTGGAGAAACGCCAGCATGTCGTAATGCGTCTCGTTCGGATCATAGGGCGAGAGGATCGGCGCAAAGATCGCAACCACGACCCAGAACAGAATGATGAAGGCGCCGATCATGCCGACCGGCGATTCGCGCAGCAACGAAATCCGGTGAAACCACGCGCTGAGCACGGAACCGGGCGCCCTCGATGTCGTTGCCGTCATCGATGCCTCACTTGAACCGGATGCGGGGGTTGAGGATCATGTAACCCAGGTCGCCGACAACCTGCGTCGCAACGGCGATGAATACGGCGATCAACGCGCCTGCTTCAATGACGGCGTAGTCTTTGGACAGCGCCGCCTCCAGGATCATCCGGCCGAATCCCGGATAGGCGAATACGATTTCCACAACGACCAGGCTGGTGATCAGAAAGTTGATCTGCAGCAGGAAAACCGTAACCGGCGTGATCATCGCGTTACGGAACGCGTGTTTCCAGATAACGGCGCGAAAATCGAGGCCCTTCAGGATCGCCGTGCGGATGTAGGGTCGGGTCATCACCTCAACCATCGAGGCGCGCACCATCCGCACCAGATATCCGACGTAATAAAGCAGCACCACGGCGACCGGCAGGACGTATTGCGTCCAGAGCGGCCAGCCCCCCGCCGTCGACAATGTCGAGGTGCCCGGCAACCAGCCGAGCAGAATGACGAAGATCGTGGCGAGGAAGACCCCCGAGGCGAATTCCGGGATCGAGGTGGTGGCGATCGAAAGGATCGAAATCGACCGATCCAGCTTGCCGCCCTCGCGCATGCCAGCGAGTACGCCCAGCACGGTCGAAAGCGGAACCATGATGACAAATGCGATCGCCGCGAGGCGCAATGTGCTGCCCAGGCGATCCCAGATGATGTCGTTAACGGGAACCTTGAACGTCGTGGAGAAGCCGAGATCGCCGGTCAGGATCTGCCCGACCCATTCGAAATAGCGCACCCAGACGGGACGATTCAGCCCCAGTTCCTCGGTCAGAATCGCAACCTGTTCCTTGGTCGCGAAAGGCCCGAGAATCTTCTGCGCCACATCGCCCGGCGTGAACTCAAGCAAAAGGAAGATGATGACCGAGACGGCCACCATCGTGATCAACAGATCGAGCAGTCGCTTGGCAAAGAATCGCAGCATGGGACGCCGCTCGTCCCCCAGACGTTAACGTGCTTATGGAGGAGGGGCAGAGGGCGGGAGCCGCTCCCTGGAAGCGCCCACCCTCTGCATCGTTTTCTGGTCCTTATACGGACCTTGAAACCTTACGCGGTAACGTCCCACTCCTCAGCGAACAGGTAGTAAGTGGGATGGATTTCGAAGCCGGTGATGCGCTTCGCCATGACGGTGAACACCGCGCGCCACAAGGGCTGACAGGCCGGGCCGACTTCCTGCATCAGCGTTTCGATATCGACCATGATCGCGCGGCGCGCTTCGACGTCGAGCGTACCCTCGGCTTTGGCAAGAAGCGCATCGAACTCCGCATTCGACCAATGCGCCTCGTTCCAGGGAACATTGGACCGGTAGGCGAGGCCGAGCACCATCACGCCCAGCGGACGATGCGTCCAGGGCGTAAACGCGAACGGCGCGGTCGGCGCATTCCAGATGTCCCAGTACTGCGACGACGGCAGTACGCTGATCTTGATGTTGGCGCCGGCCTGTTTCCACATTTCGGCCATCGCCTGCACCGTAATCGGCTCCCAATCCGGGTCGGCCTTGCAGAAGATCTCGGCATTAAAGCCGTTGGGATAGCCAGCTTCGGCCAGCAGCGCCTTGGCCCCCTCGATGTCCTGCTTCATGAACTCGAGCTTCGCGTACTCGGGATGGATCGGGCAGACATGGTGATGCTCGCCCGGCAGACCGAGGCCGAGATGGCCGACCTGCAGCAGCTTCTCCGTGTCGAGCGCAAGGCGCATTGCCTTGCGCACGCGCGGATCGGCGAATGCCGCCGCCTGATTCGCCGGATCGGTCATGTCGGTGTGCATCGGCTGCATACGGGCAATACCCGTCTGGCCGGTTGCGACCTGGTGAACCTGCACATGCTCGATCTTTTGCAGCGCCGCATACTGTGTCGTCTGGGCTTCGTACATGCCGTCGACCTGCTGCGACGCAATGGCCTGCACCGCGGCCGCCGCGTCGTCGCCATGATCGATGAACTCGACCGCGTCGAGCTTGACAGGATTGCCCCAATAGCCGTCGCGACGGCGCAAAACCGCCTTCTTGCCGACCTCGAGTTCGGTCAGCGAGAACGCGCCCGTGCCAATAGAGCCGACGCCGAACACGCCGTTCTCGCTCGGATGCAGCATGAGCGCCGGATAATGGAAGAGATGTTCCGGGACCGCGAGCTGCGGCTCCTGACAGTTGAGACGGACCGTGTACTCGTCGACCTTCTCGATGGCATTATCCGCCCACAGACGGGTGGCCATCTTCTGACTGCCGTCTTCGTTGGTTTCACCGGTGTCGAACTCGACGAGCATGTAGCCCTTCATGAGACCGAGCACCGAGGATCCGACACTCTCGTCGAGCCAGCGCGTCATGTTCCAGACTACATGATCCGCCGTGAATTCATCGCCGTTCGACCATTTGATGCCCTGCTTCAGATGAAGCGTCCAGGTCTTGAGATCGTCGCTCGCTTCCCACCTTTCGAGCAGCCAGGGCCGCGTGACATTGTCGGTGCCGGTGCGCGTCAGGTAATCGCAAACCTGGCGGGTGATGTTCGAATCATAGACCCACGAATAGGTCGCCGGATTGTCGATCGCGGGAACGCGCATCGAAATACGTACGATCTTCTCGCCAGCCGGCTCTTCGGCCGGCGCTTCGGCGACTTCTTCCTCGGCCGGTTCTTCAGCGGCCGGCGCTTCGGCGGTTTCTTCCTTGTCATCGCAACCAGCGAGCGTAAAGGCGGTGCCGGCGGAAACACCGAGCAGCGTAGACGTGCGCAGAAATTCACGACGATCGACTTTCCCGTCCCGGAATTGCTCGAGCAGTTTCGGAAGATACGGGTGAATTTTCTTGAGGTCGTCGGACATGATATAACCTCCCCTGT
>JBBDWW010000411.1:0-13128 GCA_040902645.1 Dongiaceae bacterium
ACGGTTTCATACACCGGCGCCGAACTGGCGACGGGCCAGACGGTCACGATTTCGGTCGCGACCGGCGGCGGATTCGACGGCAGCCTCGCCGATGCGACGGCGGGTTCGGATTACACCTCGCTCGGGACAGTTCTGACCTTCACCAGCGGTGCCACCTCGCAGACGGTTGCGGTCTCAACCATCGACGACACGATCGTTGAAGGTGATGAAGATTTCACGGTCACGCTGTCGAACGCCGGCGCGGGGACCATTGTCGCCAGCCAGGCCAACACGATCATCGAAGACGACAATGACGGTTCGCTGCTGAACTGGTCGATCGAGGGCACGAGCGAACTGACCGAAGGCGGCACGGCAGAATACACCGTCTCGTATACGGGCGCGGCGCTCGCGCCGGGTTCGACGGTCACGATCTCTGTCGGCACGGGCACCGGTTTCGATGGTACGCTCGCCGATGCCGCGGCGGGTTCCGACTTTACCGCGCTGGGCACAGTGCTGACCTTCACCGGCGGCGGATCGACCGCCAAGACGGTTGCGGTTTCGACCATCGACGACACGGTCGTCGAAAATGATGAAGATTTTACTGTCACGATCGCCAATCCGACGGCGGGTTCGATCGCCGCCAGCCAGGCGAACACGGTGATCGGGGACGATCGCGACGAGTCGCTGCTGAACTGGTCGATCGCGGGCTCGAGCGAGGTTACCGAGGGCGGCGCCCCGGGTAGCTACACCGTCTCGTACACGGGTGCGTCGCTGGCGCCGGGCCAGACGGTTACGATCTCGGTCGGCACGGGCGCTGGTTTTGATGGCAGCCTGACTGATGCGACGGCAGGGTCCGATTACACCACGCTCGGGACGGTCCTGACCTTTACCAGCGGTGCGACGTCGCAGACGGTCGCGGTCTCGACGATCGAGGACACGATCGTCGAAGGCGACGAGGATTTCTCGGTCACGCTGTCGAATGCCGGCGCTGGCACGATCGTCACCAGCCAGGCGAACACGGTGATCGGAGACGACGGCGATGCGGTGGTATTTAACATCGCCGGGACGACGTCGCTGGATGAAGGCAACACGGCGACCTACACGGTTACGTACACGGGCGCGACGCTGGCGCCGGGCCAGACGGCGACGGTGTCGGTAGCAACGAATTCCGGTTTTACGAGCACGTTACCAGACGCGACGGCGGGTTCCGATTTCACCGCGCTCGGCACGGTGCTGACCTTCACCGGCGGCGGTGTGACGTCGAGAACGGTTTCTGTGTCGACGGTGGATGATACGATCATCGAAGGCGACGAAGACTATACTGTTAGACTTTCCGCTCCGACGAACGGGACGCTGGGCGTGAGCCAGGCGAACACAATCATCGAGGATTCGAATCTGGATCCTGTGGTGGCACCGGAATTGTGTGTTTGGGTGCCCGATGCAACGGCACAGATGACCGGGGCCTACGCCAATGGTTATCCGCTTCTCATTGCTGCGCCTACTGACCCCAATGGCGATACTCTAACAATCAGCGGCTTTACACTGCCCGCCAGCGGAACGATCTGGTACCAGCCCGGCGGTGTCGGAGCCTTCGTACAACTCACGGGTGCCCATACCCTGACACTGGCTGAGTTGCCGACGCTTACCTACAAGCCGGATGGCGATGGTGTCGAAGACACAGGCACATTCAGCTACACGGTGGACGATGGGAACGGTGGCAGCGCGACCGGCACAGTGAATCTGCACGACGTAACACAGATTGAGCTTGAAGTTCCCTCCGGGACGATCGGCAGCCGGACCGGCAACAAGCCGCTCAATTCGGGCACCGGCCCGACCATTACATTTGAGGCGACTCAGGAAATTATCGACGCAGTATCGGCCGACGACGGTCGGGTCAAGGTCGCTACCGATTTCCAGATTGCGCCGTTCGACATTCCAATTCTCGTGGGCGAGCGGCCGGCGGCCCTGGCGGCATTGCAGGCGCAAGTTTCGATCACGCTCATCATTGCGGGCGTCACGTTCAATGTGGTCGTGGCCGGCGGCGACAATATCGAGTTCTGGGCGATCGACAATAATCCGGATTCGACGACGTTCGGAGTCTGGGTCGCATTTGTGCCGGCCGATCAGATCCTGAATGCAGCCGACAGCAATGAAACACTTGAAGAGTATCTGGACGCGAATCCGCCGACAGCGGGCACCGATTGGACAATAAACTACGTCGACAATACTGGCGGCAATGAGCAGGCGCGCTTCGCAGAGTTCAGCTTCGGCGTAACGTCTGACACATTGTTGGGCGGTATCCATCTCGATGCGCTCAATAGCGATTGTGCGGATGAGCCCAACCTGATTTACGGCACGACGCTTGGCGACACATTGATCGGCGGTAATGCAAACGACCGGATTTTCGGACGGGAGGGTGACGATATTCTGGCTGGTGGCGCGGGCGACGATTCGCTCGATGGCGGTGCCGATGACGATACGCTCATGGGCGGGGAGGGCAACGATACGGTCTTAGGCGGCGCAGGCCTTGGCGACCTGATCGATTGGTCCGACGCGACTGCTGCCATCACTCATACTCTGGTTACAAGCGGCGCATTTACATCTGCCACCATCGCAGGCCTCGGTACGGATCATTACAGTGGGATCGAAGGTATCGTTGGCGGGGTTCATGCGGACAATCTGACCGGCAATGCAAGCGAAAATATTTTAATCGGGAACGAGGGTAACGATACGCTCTCTGGCGCGGATGGCAGCGATACTATCCGTGGCGGCGACAACGATGACTCGATTATGGGCGGTAATCAGAACGACCTGCTGCTGGGCGATGATGGCAACGATACGATTGTCGGTGGCGCCGGCGATGACACGGTGGTCGGCGATATCGGCAATGACCTCATTCTCGGTGGATCAGGTGCGGATCTGATAGGTGGCGACGCCGGGGATGACACCATCCGCTTCAGCGATGCTGATAATGATTCGATCGATGGTGCAGCCGGCATTGATGTGCTGCTGCTCGATCAGCTTTCCCTGAATTTCGATAATGTTTCCGATGGTCAGGTGACTGGGATTGAGATTCTTGACCTGGGCAGAACGGATGGCGTCTCGCGTGCTGTTACGCTCGATGCTCAGGACGTTCTTGATTTCGAGGCATCGACGGGCGTTTCGGTAGACCCCGACGCTGGTGGGGGCCTTGGTGTCGATATCATCGACCTTGTTGTCCAAGGGCAGGCTGGGGACTCGGTAACGCTCGATGGGACGGGAGGCGGCAACCCCAACTGGAGCACCGGCGTGACGGCGCAAGCGCTGGCTGGATATGCGGGCACCTACTCAATTTTCTATGCAACGGATGGGACTGTCGTTGCGATCGAGGACGCGGTCTCCGTGGCCATCGTTAATTGACGTCCCCAGCCGCCCGACAGGGGCCCCATTGTCGGGCGGCGGCGCTCTCAAGATCTGACGATGCAGCAGCTGCGCATAAAAACGGCTGCATAAAATGATACTCGGCGAGTGCCGAAGCCCTTGGTACGACCGTGCATTCGCCTGTCGAATCGCGGTCGGTCCCAGGGTGCGCATTCATACCGCAGTGGGTGCTAAGTAATTGGGAAAGCGCGCAATCGAAATCCAACGCGCGCGGTTGTCGCCGACCGGGCTCTTACTCGATTGACTAGAACCGTACTCGGGTAGTTAGGTGTAACCTGGTATGAGGAGCTAAGGGGCGCGGTGGGGCCATCCTCCCAGGCGCGGGGCGTTCGGCATTAAGTCGGATAGCAAGCGGCTATCTGATTCGTTCGATCTTGCGGCTCCCACCGGCCGACTGCGGTGCACCCCTTCAGCGATTGTTAGTTGAGGCAGGGTACAACCATGTCCGTGTTGCCCGAACAGGATGCTGACGACGTCCGGAACGCCGCGGTCGTTTCCGAGGGCGGCTTCGCTTTGCTCGGATCCGAAGCGCTCGACGCAATCCTGCCGCTGATCATTGAGTTGCCTGACGGTCAGTTGGTAACCGTCGAAGCGCTCGTCGCCGCCATAACCGCCGGCGCATCGGCGGTTCAAGGCGAGGCGGGCACCGAAATCCCGATTGAATTTGTGTACGAGCTCCTGACGAAAGAGCTCGGCAAGGTCGGCGCCGAAGGCGAATTCGGCGATGTGCCCATGGGGGGACAGGCATCGTTTCGCGAAGGCACGACGCTGGAAATTCTGAACGCCCTTTTGCTCAGCGGGCGAATCCATAGCGCAGACAGCCATACGCCGTCTCTCTCCGAAATAACGCGTCGCAGCAAATCGAAGGAAATGTCGAGCGACACGTTGCGTGAAATCCTGGTCGACGGCCCCGACGCCGAAAATGACGTCATTACGCCGCACACCAAGGAAGGCAATGTCACGGTGGTAGAATTCGGCGAGGGGACGATCGAAAACTCCTGGCCCTCCGGATTCAACAAGGACATAGCGACCGGGAACTTCCTGCAGAACGATTCGCTCGGTGAGAAAGGCGCGCCTCTCATCACGTCCCTTGTCTATAACGGCGAGACGTATAAGCCCGTCGACGGCCTGATCGTCGTCGAGGAGAAGGGCGTGTGGCGACTTTCCGTGAACGCGGGCGGCATGGAGGGCGTGCCGGAGAAGGCCATCGGAAATTACACCTTCGAATTAATCGGGCCTTACGATCATTCACAGGCGATCGACGGATACGCGAGTTTCTCGCTGTCTTATACGATCCTCAACAGGCTCGGAGCGGACACCGCATCGATCCAGTTTACTATCCGCGATGGCGTTCCGATCACGGCGGACGACATTGCGTCGGTAATGGCCGGGGACACCCTCACGGGTTCGGTGCTTGCGAACGACAACATTGGTGGCGACGGTCTGGGCGGTTTTACCAAAATAGGTGGTGGTCTTTTCGGGTCAATAATCCCTTCGAACGCCGATGCAGACGGCAAGGCGACGCTTGTCGGGCTCTACGGTGATCTGCTGTTCGACTTCGACGATGGCAGCTATGAATATTTCGCCCGAGCCGATGCTCTGGGCACCGGTGAAACCGAGGTCACCGACCTTTTTCGGTACACGGTCACCGACAGTGACGGTGATGTATCGGCGGCTACGTTGTCCATCAAGGTGACGCCGCATCAGCCAACCGTGAAACCCAGCCCGCCATTCGACGACGAACCTGTCGAGGGCGATATTTATACCTGGTCGAGCGTTGAAAGCGTTGATGCAGACGGCGATGCCAACGTCGATCTCACGGAAATCATCAAGGGCTTCGATCCGGCCCACGATCGCCTCGATATCGAGGGGTTACTCGAATCGCTCGGGTACGATGAACTCGAGAGCGCATCCGGGGTCTTCCGCCTCGCGAACGCGTCGGAGGGCGTCGATCTCCAGATCAATCTGGGGCTCGGATGGCAGACGTTCGTCACGGTCACGGACGCCGTTCCCCTGACCACAGCCGATATCGAGCCGGCGCTCGTCAGCTGATCGTCGCGGGAACGCGACGCTCGTCACGCTCCATTCAATTGCAGGTTCTGCGGGTGGCGAGTCCGGTGCGGCGGCCGCGACCGGCGCATTCGACTATGGCAGGTTCGGCTCGAACGCTGCCGGGATATGTCCATCCACACGCGGATCGTCGATCTCCATGCGTTTTTGCGCATAGGGCGTGAAACCGGCGCGCTGATAGGCGGGAAGTGCCCCCGGATGATCGAGCGTGCAGGTGTCGACGGTGACCCGCTCGGGGTCGGTCATCCAGGCGGTTTCGATCGACTGGCGCAGCAGGAACTGCCCATAGCCGCGTCCGATGAAATCGGGCAGCAGGCCAAGATGGTTGATGTTGACGATACCGTCCTTGCGCCGGTCAATCTCGGCATAGCCGGCCGGGCAGCCGTCGACATGCAGAAGATACAGCTCGACCTGGGGATCGTGGATGATCGTCGCGATTTCTTCGTCGCTCATCAGGCACCGTTCCCACCAGAACCACGGCCCGCCCACCGCGCCATAGAGATAACGAAACATCGCGATCGGCATATGCTCGGCCCGGAGCAATGCGACCTTTCCCGGGGGCATCGGCAGAGTTTCGTGCGCGGGTTTTTGGGTCATCTCGAGATAGGTGATGACCACCGGTATCTTCAGAATAGCGGCACGGCGCTCTGCATCGGAGACCAGGCGGGCCATCACGATGCGCGGCGTTTGTTCATAGCCGACCCGCTCGTAATAGGGCTTCACGCGCATATTGTCGCCGCGGATCAGCAGCTCGATCTTGACCAGACCGCGCGCCGCGAGCCATTGCTCGGCGGCGGCAAACAAGGCACGGCCATGCCCCTTGCCGCGATGTTCGGGCCATACCGCGAACCGGTAGAGCCAGCCTCGATGCCCGTCATGGCCGGCGAGGATCGTGCCCATCACTGTGCCATCGACATCGTCGACGAGCAGCACCGCATTGTCGTGCCGGAGCAGAAACTCGATATCGCGTCGGGGCTCATTCGGCGGCATGTTGAAACCGACGTCCTCCCAGAGCGATGCGACGGCGTCGAAATCCTCGGCGCGATAGCGGCGGATGCTCATGTCGTCTCGACCGGCGTATCGCCGGCCCGGCCCCACTCGCTCCAGGATCCGTCATAGACCGCAACGTCGTCATGACCGATGAGATGCAGGGCGAATGCCAAAGTGGACGCGGTGACGCCGGACCCGCAACTGGTAATGACAGGGCGATCGAGATCGATGCCTGCTTCCTCGAACCGCTTCTTCAGCATTTCCGGCGGGAGAAACGTGCCGTCCGTTGGATTCATCACCATGCCGGCCGGCAAATTGCAGCTTCCGGGAATATGGCCGCTGCGCAATCCCTCGCGCGGTTCGGGCTCGGCTCCGGCGAACCTGCCGCGGCTGCGCGCGTCGAGAACCTGTTCGCGCCAGGCGTCGAGGTTGGCCCAGACCTGGTCCTTGTTACGGACCAGTAAGTTATTGAAGTGAGCCGTAAAATGCCGCTCGCGCGGGATCGGCGGTAGGTCCTCGGTCGATCGCCCTTCGGCCAGCCACTTCCGCAAACCCCCGTCGAGCACAGCGACGTCGCTATGACCGAATACGCGAAAGGTCCACCATACGCGGGCGGCGCCCATGCCGCTCGCGTCGTACACGACGATGCGGTTGCCGTCGCCCAAACCGAGACGGCGCACGCGCGAGGAAAATTTTTCCGGGCTCGGCAGCATGTGCGGCAGATCGGTATCGCTCTCCGCAATCTCGTCGATATCGAAGAATACGGCACCGGGGATGTGTTGCTTCTGATATTCGGTGCGTGCGGATTTCCCTTCGGTCGGGAGGTAGAACGTGCCGTCGACGATCCGGATATCTGGGGCGGCAATATGGTCCGCCAGCCATGACGTACTGACTAAGCTGTCGGGATTCGCATAGTTCATGCGCCAGCGGACTCCGCGAACGCGATGTTCACCCGGCGGTTCTGTTTGCCCTTGCTCTCGATCTTGCCGATCGCGATGCGGCCGATCTCGCCGGTGCGCGCGACATGCGTGCCGCCGCAGGGCTGGAGGTCGACACCTTCGATTTCGAGAAGACGAACCTTGCCGTAACCGCTCGGCGGTTTGACCGACATGGTGCGGATCAGGTCGGGCTGCGCCGCGAGTTCCTCGTCGGTAATCCAGCGCGGGCGCACCTCGTGGTCCTCTTCGATCAGCTTGTTGACGCGCGCTTCGATCTCTTCCCTGTCGAGCGGTTGGTTCGGCAGATTGAAATCGAGACGCCCCTTGCCGTCGCCGACCTGGCCGCCGGTCACCTCGCCGGTAATGACGGAGCAGAGCAGATGCAAACAGGTATGCATTCGCATCAGGCGATGACGCCGCTCCCAGTCGATGACCGCTGTCACCGCGGTTCCGGGCTCCGGCAGTGCCGACCCCTCGGCGGGGATATGAACGACATCGTCCGGTCCGGCGTCGCCCTTGCGCGCGTCCACAATCGTGATCGTGCTGCCGTCGGGCAGGACAAGCTGCCCGGTATCGCCGGGCTGGCCGCCGCCCATCGGATAGAACACCGTGCGGTCCAGCGTTATGCCGGCGGCGTCGGCCGCGACGACGCGAGCTTGGCATTCGCGCGTATAGGCATCGGTGCGGAACATCGCGTCGATCATCGCGGCGATCCTTCGCCTTTCACCAGCCATGCGGGGTAGGGCAGGCCCTTCGATTTCAGGAACGTGGGATTGAACAGTTTGCTCGAATAACGGGTTCCGAAATCGGCGAGCACGGTCACGATCGTGTGGCCGGGCCCGAGCTGTTTCGCCAAGCGAATGGCGCCCGCGATATTGATGCCGGTCGAGCCACCCATGCAGAGTCCTTCTTCGGTGATGAGATCGAAGATGATCGGCAACGCCTCCTCGTCAGGGATCTGATAGGCCTCGTCAATCGGGGCGCCTTCGAGATTCCGGGTGATACGGCCCTGGCCGATGCCTTCGGTGATCGAGCTGCCTTCGGATTTGAGTTCGCCATGCTTGTAATAGTTGTAAAGGGCAGCGCCCATGGGATCGGCGAGCGCGATCCGCACGCCCGGTTTGCGTTCCTTGAGCGCCATGCCGACGCCGGCCAACGTGCCCCCGGTGCCGACCGCGCAGCAGAACCCGTCGACCGTGCCTTCGGTCTGGTCCCAGATCTCGGGGCCGGTGGTGCGGTAATGGCCTTCGCGATTGGCGACATTGTCGAACTGGTTTGCCCAGATCGCACCGGCCGGCTCGGTCTTCGCCAATTCGTCGGCGAGGCGACCCGACACTTTCACATAGTTATTGGGGTCTTTGTAAGGAACGGCGGGCACTTCGCGCAGGTCGGCGCCGCAAAGTCGCAGCAGATCTTTCTTCTCGTCGGACTGGGTGTCCGGGATGACGATCACGGTACGATAGCCGCGCGCGTTGCCGACGAAAGCAAGACCGATACCGGTATTGCCGGCGGTTCCTTCGACAATGACGCCGCCAGGTTTGAGCAAACCCTTCCGCTCGGCGTCGTCGATGATGGCGAGTGCCGCCCGGTCTTTGACCGACCCGCCTGGGTTGAGAAACTCGGCCTTACCCAGAATATTGCAGCCGGTTTGTTCCGAGGCCTTCTTGAGTTTGATCAGCGGCGTGTTGCCTACCGCGCCGACGAATCCGTCCCGTACTTGCATGAATCTGCTCCCGAAATGCGCGCGCAAACCTAACCGCCGCCCGCCGGGCGGATCAAGCGGCCGAGAGCGCCATACCGGGTCGCAGATGGCGGAACGGCAACCGGCTCAAATCGACAGCGGCGGGGCCCGGACAGTCTACCTCGATAATCTGCCGGCAAAGCGGCCCGAAGGCCGCCCGGAAATGGTTTTTGGCCTTGGCGCAAAGCAGCCGCGTTGCCGTCAGATCGATTCCATGCAGCTCGAAATAGGCGCGATCGTTCGGCGATTGGCAGGTTTCGGTCACGATAACGGCGATATTGGCGATTTCGAGCACGCAGCTGCGGCCAAGATCGACCGCGAGACCCCGCTCCATCGGTCCCTGGTTGCGGAAGCGCCCATCGGTCAGCCGCAGGACACGCGCGGTAACGGGAATCGGCGGCCCGAAATGTCGGGCGAGGCGACCGCCAAGGCGCCATTCGAGGGTCGAACCTGCGCCGGCGTCATGCGCCGCAGCCGCCAAAGCGGGATCGCAGAAGAAGGCATAGACCGTCGGAACATCGGGGTTGCGTTCCAGCAGCACGCGAAACAGCTCCGGCGTATCGCCGATGCCGCCGGACATCGGATTGTCCGCCGGATCGATCACGGCGATCAGACCGGGCGCCGCCGCGAGCGCTGTTTCGATGCCGTCGGCCGCTGTCGGCAGCGAGACTCGGAAGTGCGGCAGCCGCGCCACGAACTCGGCCGCGAGCCTGCCCGCAATGGCGTCGGCGACAGTGCCGTCGCCATCGTGATGCACCATCACGGTTGGTCCGGCGCAGGGGCTGTCGCCATAAGCGAACCCCCCGAAGATCGCGACGTCGAGAACGCCGGGCTCTCGTTCCGCCGCGCGGGCGATCGCCATGAGCTCGGCCATCGGCCCGCCGTCGGTGCGCATATGATGGCTCGGCAATACGACCGGCAGCTTGCGCAGCGCGCGAACCGGGCGCGTGCGCGCGAGCGTCGCATCGGTCAGCATTGCGATCGTGCGGGTGGCTGTTTCCGCCATGTCGAGATGCGGATAGGTCTGATAGCCGCTTGCCGCGACGACACCGGCGAGCGTCGATTCATCGAAATTGGCGTGAAAATCGAAACTCACGGCGATTGGCGTAGCGGGGACGGCGGCGCGAATCGCACGGATCAAATCGCGTTCGGGTGTCGGATTGCTCGCGGTCACGAGCGCCCCATGCAGCGAGAGATAGATTGCATCGGTGCGTGCTGCCTTCACGGCGTCGACGATCTGATCTGCCATCGTCGCATACTCGTCGTCCGGAACCGGGCCCGCGGGCGGTGCTGCCATGCAGGGCAGAAACGCGACTTCCCAATCGTCGCTCCTTCGCTCGGCGAAGGCGACGACCGCGCCCAGTTCGGTCGCCGTTCCGCGATAGAAATCGCGCGCGGCATCGCCCACGCACCATTCGCGACGCTGGAAATCGGCGAGCCGCGTCGGTACGGGCGAAAAGGAATTGCCTTCATGCCAGAGGCGGGCAACGGCAAGGCGTTTCATGACTGCTCTGTGTCCAGCCAGGAAGAGCGCAATTGTTCGTGATTCAGCAGCAGCCATTGCATTGCAATGACGGTCAGCGCGTTGGCGCAGGCCGGGTCGGTCAGAAGTGCCGGAATATCGGAAACGGGTCGGGTGAACACTTCGATATCTTCATGCTCGTCCACAAGCCCGTGTAAACCGCCCGCATTAGAGGCGTCGGTGCGCCCGCAAAACAGGGCGACCGTTTCGCTCGAGGCGCCGGGTGTCGAAAGATAGCGCAGCATGGGCACCAATGCCGTGATTTCGAGGCCGGCCTCTTCGCGGGCCTCGCGGATTGCGACCTGCTCCGGCGTTTCGCCCTTGTCGATCATGCCGGCGACGGCCTCGACCTGCCAGGTCGGAAACCCTGTTGCCCAGCCGCCGACCCGAAATTGGCACAGCAACACGATACGGTCCGCCAGCGGATCGTATGGCAGGACCGCTGCCACATGCCCGCGATCGTAGAGCTCGCGATCGATCGTCGCGCTCCAGCCGCCTTTGTGCAGCCGGTGTCGAAGCGCTAACCGCTCGATTCTTGCAAAGCCGCTGTAAACCGGCTCGCGGGTCAGGATTTCGACGTTGTCGGCCATGCTGCCGGATCCGAATTTGTGCCGGGTCGTATACGGATCATACTGTTGGAATGGAGCCCGGCGACATTGTCGACCGCTGGAGACGGGCGACGGATTTCCACCCTTGCAGAGGAGTGCGGCCATGCAGGAGACGCGAGTGCAGAAAATCACGTTCGAGGGTTCTCAGGGCGGTATGCTCGTCGGGCGCCTGGAATTACCGGCGGGCCTGCCGCGCGCCTACGCGCTCTTTGCGCATTGTTTCACCTGCACCAAGGACATCTTTGCAGCGGGGCGAATCGCAGCCGCTCTGGCGGAACGCGGCGTCGCCGTGCTGCGGTTCGATTTTACCGGGCTCGGCGCTAGCGACGGGGATTTCGCCAACACAAACTTCACGTCGAATGTCGAGGATCTCGTGCGCGCCGCCGATTATCTGCGCGAGCATCATCGCGCGCCGGAAATCCTGATCGGGCATAGCCTGGGCGGGGCGGCGATCATCGCGGCGGCCGGTCGTATTCAGGCCTCGAAGCTGGTCGCCACGATCGGTGCACCGGCCGACCCGACCCATGTGACCCGGCATTTCTCGGGTTCGGTTGCCGAGATCGAGAAAACCGGTGAGGCGGAGGTGACGCTGGTCGGGCGACCTTTTCGGATCCGACGGCAGTTTCTCGACGATATCGCCGCCCACCGACTCTCCGATCATCTGGCACATCTCCGTCGCGCCCTGATGATCTTCCATGCACCCCAGGACGAGATCGTCGCCATCGATAACGCGCGAAAGATCTACGATGCAGCCAGACATCCGAAGAGTTTCGTTGCGCTGGACGGTGCCGACCATCTTCTGTCGCGCCGCGACGATGCGGTGTTCGTCGCGGACATGCTTGCCGTCTGGGCCGATCGCTATCTGAGCCAGATGAGGGCCGATGAGAACTGGCCGCATGCGGAACCGAATGAGGTTGTGGTCGCGGAAGCAGGGGAGGGCGACGGCCGGTCCCGTCTGACGCAACGGATCGCCCCGCGGGATCGTTACGACTGATGGCGGACGAGCCGGCGGATCGCGGCGGTGCCGGTCTTGGGCCCGATCCCTATGCTCTGCTTCTGGCGGCGCTTGGCGCCTGCACGTCGATGACGCTCCGGCTTTATGCCGACCGCAAGGAATGGCCGCTCGATCACGTCGCGGTTCGTTTGACGCACCAGAAGATTCATGCAGCCGATTGCGCCGAATGCGAGACGCGCGAGGGGAAAATCGATGAGATCCGTCGTGAACTGACCATTACCGGGAATCTCGACGATGCGCAGCGCGTGCGGTTGGTCGAGATCGCGGACAAATGTCCGGTGCATCGAACGCTGACGTCTACGAACAGAGTCCTGACGAGTCTCGTGTAAGATCGGGAGAGTTGCAGGGTACTCGACGGTCATGACCGAGTGCGACGAGAATGCATTCGGTGACCGGGAGATAGTCGGAGTTCGGCAGATGAAAACCCCAGCGGAAGTCCTGCTCGGTCAAGCTTCCTTCGAGAAACGCTTCGAGGATTTGCGCGCTGACCGGATGCAACCGTTCCGGCAGGCATGTGAGGTAGGACCGCTCGGCGGTTTCGCCCGCCCGGCTGCATGTCTCGATCAGCACCAAAGCCAGCAGCGCCGACGCAAGATGCACGGAGTAGTGATCGCTGCCGCGCTGCCGCGCTGCCACCGCGAGGCGGGGCATTGGCCCGCATGCGCCGGTATTTTGCTTTTTAGCGTCAATAGTCCCTGTGGGAGCCGCGGAATCCCTTGGACAATGCGGGCTGGGGATGCTTTGCTTGCGGGCAGGTTCGAAGATCGGCGCCATGTCGTCCGGGCCGAGCGCCCTACGGCGCATGCAGACAAGCCAGCCATCACAGGGGAGGTTATATCATGTCC